>JAIPER010000113.1 GCA_021737115.1 Desulfohalobiaceae bacterium | reverse complement strand
GTGCAGAGACCGTAGACCACCCCCAGTCTCCAATCCGCTCCCACAGAGTACCAGCCGGGGCCAACAAGCAGAAACAGGCCGGCCAGGGCCAGACAGACGGCGGTGGTGAACTTGCGGTTTGTCTTTTCGTGATAAAAAAGAACACCGATCCCGGCCAGCACCAGGACCTGAAAATTGGAGAGGACGGTGGCCAAACCCGGACCAATGCTGTGAATGCTTTTGTGCCAGAGGGTCAGGTCGAGGGCAAAGACAAATCCGCAGACAACGGAGAGTCCAAGACCGCGCCAGCTGAAGGAAGAGATGGAGCCCCTGATGACCAGTACGGTCAAAAGGAAACCTGACCCAAAGAGAACCCGATAAAATCCGGCTGTAACGGGACCGCAATCGGCTATCTTGACGAAGACGGAAGAAAAGCTGATCAGGATGGCGCCTAGACCGAGAAATACGGCGGGCGGGAGGTTTTTCAGGATCAGGGGCTTGGACATAGAAATTTATATATGGAGATCGGAAGCATTACTTTTCGGAGTCGTCCTCGCTTTTTGTTTTGGAAGGGGATTTTTCACGATCCTGGTCAGGAGCAGACCCATCTTTTTTTGCGAGGCCAAAGACATAGATAATGATCAAGAGAGGGGTCATGATCATGGCTTGCTGAAATTTGCCCTGAAACAGTGAGATCACGCTGTGCCCCAGGATGATCAGGACCAGGAAAAGCATGAGCAGGGCAAGGGGTCTGTTCTTTATCATGGGCTAGCTCAGTGAATCCGGGGGTGATGGTTTTGAACCGTTCACGCGGTTCTTGGTATAGCCGGACCTGCCAAAAAAGAAACTGTCCGGCGATTGATACGAACAGGTCTTTCCCGATGATCTCATGTTTCCGGTCGTCCTTCAGGTTCGACAAGCATTCTGCCGCCGGAAATCTCGGCCAGGGCCTGTTTGAGGCCCGGCTGATTCTCCACCGGAAGCTCCAGGACAAATTCAGCTTCGGCGGCGTAAGTCTCAAACATTATTCTGGTCTCGTAATCCGGAAGGATCGCCTTGAGCCGGTCAATGAATCCGTACTCGGCCAAAACCCGAAGCCTGATTTTTTCTATCTTTTCAGCCAGGGGTAAAGAATCCAGCCCGAGTTTGACCATCCCGGAGTAGGCGCGGACCAATCCACCTGTGCCGAGTTTTGTCCCCCCGAAATATCTGGTGACAACAGCCGCTATTTCACCAACTCCACTGTAGAGCAGGGTCTGCAGCATGGGTTTTCCGGCGGTGTTCTGGGGTTCTCCGTCGTCACTGCACCCGATCCGGGCCGTATCTCCCGGTGGGCCGGCAACAAAGGCCCAGCAATTATGAGTTGCATCACGGTAGTCGCTTTGCATCTCCTGGATGAAGTGTTTTGTCTCTTCCACGGACGGGGCATGGGCCAGCGTGGTAATGAAACGGCTCTTATTGATCGTTGATAATACCCGGTGTCTGCGCACTGCGGGTATGGGGTACCGGGTATGAACCATAATCCTGCTGGGGCTGTGCCTGGTTTGGTTTCATGGCTTGGGAAGGTTTTTCAGGTGATGCAGCTGCAGCGAAGCGTTGGGATTTCTATGATTGCATATTACTAGTACCGAAGTTATACTTACGGTCGTCATAAATTCAGGTTTTCATTTACTGATCCAACTTAGCTTTTTGTGAAATTTGGGCCTGGACCCTTAGAGGCGCCAGTCTTTGTTGTCAATACCAAAATTGGATCAGTAATTGTTCGGAAATCCTGGTAACCTATAGGGTTTTAGATTTTGGATTTTCGATTGTTAAGACAAAGAATTTGAGCTGGTTATCTGGGATAAATCCAAAAACTTTTTCTTAAAGGCTCTGAGGCTGGAAAATTCGTCTTTACAATTTATTTCTCCCGTAAGTATCTATAATGTTCGACACTTACACGATTGGTGCCCGGGAAGTGTATTCCGGGCCACCTGCTGGTATCCATATCAGGAAACATATTGCCTGGTCAAATCAGAAAAGGACTCAATGCAACCCCAAAGTGCTGTTTGCTTGGCGCTGGGCTACGGCGGAGCGCGCAGTCTGGCCCATATCGGAGTGATGCAGGTGCTTCAGGAAGAGGGGATCAGGATCAGCCGGATAGCAGGAACCAGTGGCGGAGCCATCGTGGGCTCCATGTTTGCCCTGACCCTGGATGCCTTTACTATCGAAGAAAAATTCCAGGAGCTCATCGAAAGCGAGCCCTACGAGCAGATGGGACTTTCCAGGTTGTCCAGATCCAGGGACCTGGAAACCAATTTCTGGGACCAGATCTCCACACGAATAAAAGGCACCGTGGCCATGCATATCGCTCAGAGCAGGATGTCCATTTTAAAAGGGGATCTCTATGTGCAATGTCTGGAAATCTTGATCCAGACCAGAAATTTTTCAAGATGCCGCATCCCTTTTCACGCCCTGGCCACCGATCTGACCAGGGGCTTGGAGGTGCCCTTATCTTCAGGAGACTTGATCGAGGCAGTTCGGGCCAGTTCAGCCATCCCCGGATTCCTGCCACCGGTACTCTGGGAGGAACACTTTCTGGCTGACGGGGCCATCTGCTGTCCGGTGCCGGTCTGTTACGCCGGTGATGCGGAAAAAGACGTCATTGTCGCAGTTGAAGTCTCACCGCCTCTAAACCGGCACAGAGAGCATCACAATGCCCTGGAGGTAATGGTCCGGGCGGAGGAGATAAATCTGCACCACCTCTCGCGCATGCAGACCAGACAGGCGAATGTGCAGATCCGACCGGACACGGGCGATATTACCTGGAATGAAGTCCATCGGATCGAAGAAGCCGTCGCCGCCGGAAGAGCTGCCGCCAAAAAGGTGCTGCCGGAAATCCATCAGGTATTGCGCAACAAGTCCTTAGCCTCGGCTTCCCGTCCATTGGGCCAGAATCTTTCTTGATCGCGGTCCGTCGAATTCGGCAAAAAAAACACCCTGCCAGGTCCCGAGCAGGAGTCGGCCTGAGTGGACCAGGATCTGTTCACTGCAGCCTATAAGGGATGATTTGATGTGCGCGTCGCTGTTGCCCTCCAGATGCCTGTAGTCGCCCTTTTCCGGTATAAGACGGGAGAGATTGACCAACAAGTCCCTGGCCACACTGGGGTCTGCGGCTTCATTGATGGTCAGCCCGGCAGTGGTGTGGGTGCAGAAAAGAAGCAGGGTCCCCTCCTGCCAGCTGTTTTTTCGGACGAGATCTCTGGTCTGCTCCGTGATGTTCACCAGTTCCTGCCTCTTGTGGGTAGAGATTTGGATTTCCTGCATACGATCCTCCATTTTTCTTTTGGAATGATACGTACTTCCAGTTGCTTCGGCAATATCCAACCGGAAATTTCATTTTTTGGAGTTGACGACTATCAGCAAGGCTTTTATCATAGAAAGAAAGATCCGAAATGGGGCCTTCTTTGCTAACTTTAACAAAGAGAGGTACGTATGACAGAACAACTTTCTTTTTCAAGATTTGAAAAGGAAGTTCTTCCCAACTACAGGAACAGGATGAACATTGCTGAATCAACGGAAGACGTAAAAAAATTTTTCGTGTACACAGCCCAGGATTTTTTGGTCAAGGTCTTTAACCATGAACCACGGATCGAGTTCGAGGATATAGCTCTGACCCCCCATCAGACCCCTGCCTATACTCTGAGCAGCAGGATTGTCAATGATCGGCAGTTTAATGAAGTAATCAAAAGGTCTGATCTCCCATATATTCTGGAAAGGCTGGCCGGTACCGCAGTCAAGAGATACAACCGGCTTGAAAGAAATCCCGAAAAATCAGACTCCAAAATACGAGCCAAATGATTCCAAGGAGTTATAATGTCAAGCAGTCAAGCAATTGCAACTGAAATCGATGTTCTCGGCCCGGCCCGAATTCCGTCCCCGTTGCCCATGCAGAAGTTCGTCAATGACCAGGACAAGCTAATCATGCATATCTCACCGGAGACGGCCGAAGATTTTCCCCTTGAAGGCGAAACCTATGATTTCGAAGAGGCCGGGCCTCGGGAAAAGATATATTTCGATCCCAGGAAGACCAAGTGTGCCGTGGTCACCTGCGGCGGCCTCTGCCCGGGGACAAACGATGTGATCCGGGCCATTGTCATGGAAGCCCACTTTCAGTATTCCATGCCTTCCACTCTGGGCATCCGTTTCGGACTTCAGGGATTTATCCCTGAATTCGGGCATGACATCATGGAACTGACTCCGGAGTCGGTAGCCAGATCCCACGAGTTCGGGGGAACGATCCTGGGATCTTCCAGAGGCCATCAACGGGTGGACGAAATAGTCGAGGCCCTGGATCGGATGAACATCAGTATCTTGTTTCTCATCGGAGGCGACGGAACCATGAAGGCCGCTTCCTCCATAAACGAGCAGATAAAAAAAAGGAACTTGAAGATTTCCATCGTCTGCATCCCAAAAACCATCGACAACGATATCCATTTCGTCTCCAAGTCCTTCGGCTTTGATACGGCAGTGGCCAAGGCCACCGAAGCCATTCGCTGCGCCCATACGGAAGCCATGGGGGCTCCATACGGCATCGGCATGGTCAAACTCATGGGCCGGCAGGCCGGATTCATCGCTGTGGAGGCAACTCTGGCCATGCGTGACGTCAACTTCGTCCTCGTGCCCGAGGCCCCGTTTTGCCTGGAGGGGCCGGACGGGTTCTTGAATTCTCTCAAGGAGAGGGTCATGCGTCGTGGGCACGCCGTTGTGGTGGTGGCTGAAGGGGCTGGGCAGGAACTCTGCCGCTGGGAAAGACAGCAGAATGGTCAACAGGAAGTTGATTTGTCCGGGAATCCGATTCTGGAGGATATAACGGGTCTGCTCCAGCGAAAGATCAAGGAGTATTTCCTTGCGGAAGGGGTGGAAATCACACTGAAATTTATTGATCCAAGCTACATTATCCGTTCAGTCCCGGCAAACTCCGGGGATCGTGTCTATTGCGGCTTTCTGGGGCAGCATGCAGTCCATGCCGCCATGGCCGGCAAAACCGACCTGGTGGTCAGCAGATTGAATGACCGCTATGTCTACCTGCCTCTGGATCTGGTGACTCGGAAAAGACGGACCCTGAACATCAACTCCAACTACTGGCGGGCGGTGCTTGCCTCCACCGGGCAACCCGTCAATTTGTGCTCTAAATCCAACTCTGTTCAGATGGAGGGGCTGGAAACATAATACTACCTTTCCCGGTCTATAGAATTTTAGATTTTGGATTTTGGCCTCCGGCCCGTAGGGGCCTACGCCCCGGAGGGATTTTCGATTGTTAAGACAAAGAATAAGAGCTGGTTATCTGGCATAAATCCAAAAACTTTTTCTTAAAGCCTAGAGCGGGTCGGGTCGGCCTTGAGAGGATACCGGTCGAGGGACATCCTCTCAAGGCCCCTGTCTCTGGAAAAACACCGAGACCTGAAAATCAAAACAGTGATCACTGTTCGAAGAATATCTTGGTGAAGAATCCCTGTTCTTCAACAGGCCAGTGCCTGAACGGATACTCGTATTTGGTCGCAAACTTGCCCAGATACAAGGAACAAAAGATTTTGAAACTGCAGTGTATTCCAATACATGAGGATTTCAAAATCTTGCAGTGACGAAGTAGATGGGTGAGTTTGCGGCCAAACACTTTTTAGTGCATCAAAGACTTGACCAGCTTATTAGCGGACCCCGCGTCCGGGGCGTAGCCTTCCGCCCCGATCTCTTTGGCGTATTTTTCCGTGACCGGAGCACCGCCGACGATGACCTTGACCTGGTCTTTGAGGCCGCTTTCCTTCAAGGCGGCGATGGTCTTCTGCATCTGGGGCATGGTCGTTGTCAAAAGGGCAGAAAGGGCGACCACCTGGGCTTCGTGCTTCTTGACCGCCTCCACGAAGCTTTCCGGTGCGATGTCCACACCGCGGTTGACGACTTCATAGCCTGCGCTTTCCAGCATCATGGCCACCAGGTTTTTGCCGATGTCGTGCAGATCGCCCTTGACGGTGCCGATGATAACCTTTCCGGCGGATTTGGACTCTTCGGGGGTCAAGAGCGGCTTCAAGATTTCCAGGGTCCCGCTCATGGCTTTGGCGGACATGAGAACTTCCGGAATAAACATGTCCCCATTTTCCATCCTTTCCCCGACCACGTCCATACCCGGCATCAGGGCCTGGTTCAGGATTTCGCTCGCCCCGGTTCCTTCATCAATGGCCTGTTGAACGAGTTTTTTTAAATCTTCAACTTTTCCAGCTATCAAGGTGTCGCTGATTTTCTGCATGTCAGCCATATTCATCTCTCCTTTTTTAGTGAATCGATTAAAACAGCACTTGTTATGAGATATCTTGATCAAAATGTCAACTCAAATTTTTACTCTAACTGGCTGCATTTTTTTGGAATAAAAGTAACAGGCAAAACTATTTAAATTTAAATAGTTTACTTCAGTATTATATGGATAAAAAATATTTTTGTTTAAATAGTATTGACTTTAATTAAAACCGTGGCTACTCTTATCTCTGATTTGGTTGTGGCCGAGTCTTGCCCAATGGGCCGGACGGGTTTCAACAAACCAGTCACATACTAACTAAAGGAGATGAGAATATGAGAATGTCCAGCAAAGAACAAGAGATCGTCCAGAGCATACAGGAGCTGAGCGATCAGGCCGGAACCCATTCCCCGAGTATCTCCACCATTACTGAAAAGATACCAGAGCTCAATATTGAGGTGGATGCCTGCTTTTTGTCCAACCCATACGCCACTGATCTTTTTTCGAGACAAATGCAGGAGGATCTGATACAAAGCGGGAGACTCCGGGAAGTGCTTGAATTCTATCCATCCCAGAATCAGGTTGTGGCCGAGAATCTCTCACATTTTTTAGAGGTCCCCAAGGAGAAGATATTCATCGGCAATGGCGCCACGGAGATCATACAGGCTGTGATCCACAACTTCACCAGGCGCAAGATCGTGATCAATATCCCGACTTTTTCTCCTTATTATGAATTTGTGCCCGAAGGCGTAGAGGTGGTCTATAACCAGCTCTACCATGGAGAAGGTTTTCAATTCAATCTGGAGAGATACATCGAGTTGATCGAAAGGGAAAACCCGGATACACTGGTCCTGATCAACCCCAATAATCCAAGCGGCTGTTACATCGAGCTTGCGGACATCGAGTATCTGGTCAACCGCTTGCACTGGGTGGATAACATCATCATTGACGAGAGCTTTATCCATTTCGCCTTTGAAGGCCAAAGCACCGATCTGGTCAGTGCGACCTATTTGACCGAAAAATTCGAGAATCTGGTGCTCATGAAGAGCATGTCCAAAGATTTTGGTATCGCCGGTATCCGGGCCGGCTATGCGGTCATGGATGAAAACAAGGTCAATGATCTTTTGGAAAATGGGTATCTCTGGAACCTGTCCGGGCTGGCCGAATACTTTTTCCGGCTGTATTCCAATCCCGAATTTCAGAAGCGGTATGAAAAAGTCAGGGTGCGCTACCTCAATGAAACCCAGCAGTTTTTTGCCGAACTCGGAAAGCTTTCCGGGCTGAAGGCATACCCCAGCAAGGCCAACTTTGTCCTGGTGGAGCTGACCAACGGGATGAAAGCGGATGATTTCACAGCCGGAATGCTGGTCAAGCACGGAGTGTACACCAGAGACTGCCGGGACAAAATTGGACTGGAAGGTGAATTCGTGAGGATTGCCTCCAGGAGCTGGGAGGAAAACAAAAGAATCGTGAATGCGGCCAAAGACGTTTTGCGGACCGGCAATACCGGTTTTGGACTCGGTCGAAACTGATATCCAGTTTGCTTCTCCGGTCGAAGGGGCCGGAGGAGCAAACCGGATGTCAGGTAGATTGTTTCTCAGAGCAAAAAATGAAAGAAACAGTTGCAATTGAGTAAGGAGGTTACTTCATGACCATTCGCTACGAGCATGCCGATCTTCTCAGTCAGGGCAGCTTTGGCTTAAATGCCTTAAGCCCTGATGATATTGAGCAGATCCACCAATCCACACTGGATGTCCTCTGGAATATCGGGCTCAAAGTGATGAGCCCCAATGCCAGGACGATTTTCGGTGACCATGGATGCCCGGTTGACGAAGAGAATAGCATTGTCAAGATCCCGCCACATCTGGTGGAAGATGCCATTCAGTCCACACCTGCGTCCTATCGGGCCCACGCCCTTGACCCCAAAAACGATTACGTGCCGGGAGGCAAGCGAACCGGCTTTGTCAACTTTGGCGAGGCCGCATCGCTGATGGACCCGGTGACCCGGAAAGTCCGGGAGGCAACCAAGCAGGATGTGGATGATTCCGTCCGGTTCATAGATGCCATGGAGAACAGCGTGGGCTGGGAACGGCCTCTGACCCCGCTGGACGTGGATCAGGATATGTCCAGCATCTACAATGCCTATTCGTTTTTTTCCAATTCCTCAAAACATGGTTTTCTTGGAATATATTCGGTCGAGCATTTCGAGGCCGCCGTGAAGATGGGGGCGGTCATGGCCGGTGGTGAGGATAAACTGGCTCAACAGCCGCTGTTTACCTGCTCAGCCGACCCGGTCAGCCCGCTGGTTCTCACCCGTGAGGCGACCGATGTCCTGATCGAAGCCTGTAAATTTGGAATACCCATCAAGATCAACAGTTTAGGGATGTGCGGGGCAACCACCTGCGTCAACCTGGCCAGTACCCTGGTGACCCACAACTGCGAGGTGCTGGGATCCATCGTCCTCGGGCAGCTGGTTCGCAAGGGGGCGCCTATGGTTTACGGAAGTTCAACGAGCATCATGGACCTACGGACAACCCTGGCCTCCATGGGTGCGCCCGAAATGGCCATGATCAGCGCCGCTGTTGCCAAGCTGGCCCTGCACTACAAGATACCCTCCTGGGTTGGCGGTGGGTAGGTAGACAGCAAAAAGTTAGATGCCCAGTCCGGCCACGAATTCACCCTGACCGCCTTAGTACCAGCGTTGGCAGGCGCCAACATGATTTACGGCATCGGGATGATCGACAGCGCGCTGGCCTGGGATTACGCTTCCGCCCTCCTGCAGAACGAGTTCCTGGATATGGTCCTCAAGGTTGTGAACGGTATCCAGGTCACAGAGGAAAACATCGCCTATGATGTGATCAAGGAAATCGGTCCGGCGGGCGAATTCATCACCCATGAACATACCTTCAAACATTTTAACGAAATGTCCAGGACCGACCTCATGGACCGTAGGAGCCGGGAACAGTGGGAAGCTTCCGGGTCGCCTGATATTGTTGAGAAGGCCTATGAGAAATCTCTGGACATCCTTAAGAACGCTAAGTCGGAACCGCGTTCTGATCAGGTTCAAAAGGATTTGGATACAATTTATGCCGAGTTTGAGGAACGGGTGGCGGAACGCAAAGCCCGGGAAGCAGCCGGTAAGAATTGATAACCTGTCTTCGCCTCCGGACAGAAAAGTCCGGAGGCGAGATTGGATTATGGTCACAGAGCCCTGTCAG
>JAIPER010000112.1 GCA_021737115.1 Desulfohalobiaceae bacterium | reverse complement strand
GGATCTGGACTGTGGCCCCGGTTCTCTCTTCAAAATCGGCAATGACCGGTTCGGGTTTCTCGGCAAACCCGCTGGTCCAGCAGGTCACGGTTATGGACTGACCGGCAAAGGGTTTTTCAGCCGCCGCATTCGAGGCCACCCCCAGGAGACCGATCATCAACAAAACCAGACTCACCCCAAGACTTTTTTTCCAAATGTTCTTTCGCATGCTTGTCCTCCTTTATGGTTACATTTTGGACACTTTAATTACAGAGCTCTTTGCCGTTTTCTAAAATTTGGAACATTATTTGGACAAGTGTCTCTTTTTGGATAAATTCGAAGCACGAAATTCGAAATCCGAAACAAGCACTAAATTCAAATTCTCGAATGACAAAAACAAAGATTAAAAAAATAAAGAATAAATGCAACTAGTTGTCGATCTTATTTTTCTTGGTTTTGAATTTTGATTTTTTGTCTTTTGAAGTTTGTTTCGAATTTCGCGCTTCGAATTATCGAATATTTATTACAATATATATGGGCATGCTGTTACAATAAAGCTCAAGTCAACAGCTGCCAGTTTGATCGAGGAAGAAACTTCAATTTGAGTTACTGGCACTCTCTTTACGAACCGGGCGACAGGGTTCTCTTGCGCGACCTCGCTGGGAGGTTCTCAGGTTTTCTTAGGCTCGCGAAATGGGGGAAACCGGACCGCGTCTAGGGCTTCAAACCATAAGACTGCAGAAAATTGTCATTCATGCAACAGCAAAGGTTATAGCAGAGTCTAAGAGTCCGGAGGGGGCAGGGATCCCCCGTGAGCGAGCCTTAGAAAACCGAGAGCCGGAAGCGTTTAAGCGCAAGAGAGCCCTGTGACCGGTTCGTATTATTCCGTATTCTTAAATGAAGTTTCATATGAGTAAATCCAAAGAATTACAGGAACAAAAAGTCGCTTGAAGCGTTCACTCAAGACTTTTTGCATATGCGTCAGGCCGGGGACATTATGACCACTAAGATTTCGGTCGTGTGGTAAATCATCGACTACCAGGATCTTCGAATAATAAAAACCCCAATTTATGATGCGCATATACATCCTGATCAAGCAGAAATCTCATGTGGCAACCGCCCTGACATGTACGTCCTCAGCCGCGACAAGTGCGATAGCGTACATAATACAGGCCTGGATGTCTTCAACAGTGAGCTCGGGATAGTAATCCTCGATAATATTCTCAAATGGAAGCCCTTCCTTTAATAGCTCGAGAACACTTTGGACTGTAATACGTGTACCGGCCACACATGGTTTACCAAAATGTATCTCAGGGCTCACAGTGATTCGGTCTAACATCTTGTCACCTCGAACTTATTCATAATTCATTCAATACAACATCTCTATCTTCATGGTTATCGTCAATATCTATATTTGTTCGCATGATGTTTCCTCCATGATATTGTTGATATATCTATTTATACACATTTGAGATGTATGGTCAAGCTCTTCGAGTGGTCATTTTTCGTACCAGTGGTCCTTAGTGATTCGAAGAAAACCGCTTCACCACCGGTAGGCGATGAACCCACTTTACGAAGTCATCCCCCTGCCGGCTGTCTGCCGGCAGGGGCTTTTGGGATGTGCCTTGACTGGGGTTTATCCCAGAATGGCCTTCAGGTCCTCCTCCGGAGTGGAGATGGGCTTGATGTCGAAGTTCTTGACCAGGACATCGAGGACGTTGGAGCTGACAAAGGCAGGCAGGGACGGACCGAGCCGGATGTCCTTGATCCCCAGGTAGAGCAGGGTGAAGAGAATGGCGCAGGCCTTTTGCTCATACCAGGAGAGAATCATGGACAAAGGCAGGTCGTTGACATCCACCTCAAAGGCCTTGGACAGGGCCACCGCGATCTGGACGGCGGAGTAGGCGTCGTTGCACTGTCCGACATCCAGGAGACGGGGCAGATCTCCGATGGTGCCCAGGTTCTTGTCAAAGAAACGGAACTTGCCGCAGGCTAAAGTCAAGATGACCGTGTCCTGAGGAGCCTTTTCCGCGAATTCCTCGTAGTAGCCCCTCTCCGGTTTGGCTCCGTCGCAGCCGCCCACCAGGAAGAAATGCCTGATGTTTTTGTTCTGGACCGCCTCGACCACTTTGTCGGCCACGCCCAGGACCGCATTGCGGGCGAAGCCGACCATGACCGAACCCTTGTCCTCGTCTTCTGTGAACCCTTCCATTTCCAGGGCTTTGTCGATGACCGGGGTGAAGTCCTTGTCTGCGATGTGATAGATCGCGGGCCAGCCCACCAGGCCGGTGGTGAAGATGTTCTCCTTGTAGGACTCCTGGGGTTTTTGCAGGCAGTTGGTGGTCATCAGGATGGGACCGGGAAACTCGGCGAACTCCTTTTTCTGGTTTTGCCAGGCTGAGCCGTAATGGCCGTAGAAATGCGGATATTTCTTGAGCTCCGGATAGCCGTGGGTGGGGAGCATCTCGCCGTGGGTGTACACATAGATGTCCTTGCCCTCGGTCTGCTGCAAGAGCAGTTCCAGATCCCGGAGGTCATGGCCGGAGATCAGGACGGCCTTGCCCTTTTTGTGGCCCAGGGGAACGGAGGTGGGTACGGGATGGCCGTATTTACCGGTGTTTCCGGCATCAAGGAGTTCCATGGCCCGGAGGTTGATCCGGCCGCACTCCAGGACCAGGTTGACCCAGTCGTCCAGGCTGAGATCAAAGCGCAGGGTAGCGGCCAGCCCCTTCTGGATGAATTCGTAGACTTCCTCGTCTTCCTGCCCCAGGATCTGGGCATGGTCGGCATAGGCGGCCAGTCCCTTGATCCCGTAAACCAGGGACTGCTTCAAGGACTTGATGTCCTCGTTGGTTTCCGGATCGTTGGGAATGGAGTGTTCCCGTCCCTGCTCGATCATGCCCTCCAGGGTCCCGGCCGGTTGAAAGGTGGCCGGTCCTTCGGGGAAGTGGGCCTGAGTGCTTTCGTCTTTCAGACCGATGGCCCGCTTGGCCTTGGTCCACAGGGTCTCGTCCCTGGCGGCCGATTGTTTGATTTTTTCCTTGAGACCCTCTCGCAGTTGCACGGCCTTGTTGACATACTCCACAAAGCGTTCCGGGTCGAAATTGACGTTGGTCAGGGTGGAAAAGGAGGCCTGACAGGTAAAGACATTGACCTCGGGATCCTTGATGCCCATCTCCCTGGCCTGCACAGCCACCTGGGACAGACCTTTCAGAGAGTAGACCAGCAGATCCTGCATGGCCGCGACTTCCGGTTGTTTGCCGCAGACACCGACCTTGGTGCAGCCTTCGCCTTTTGCCGTTTGTTCGCATTGGTAACAAAACATGTCCAACATAGTCTTCTCCTTGGTAATATGTTTTTTGTTTTCAATTCAAGGGCAACCTGAAACAGGCCGCCGCATCGCTGCCGCGTTGAATATAGATATACCCCCTTCTGGAAACCGTTTCTTTGATCCACATCAAAAATGGGATCGAGGCCCCTTCCTTGATGCTTCTTCCGATGTATTGAACAGGAGCAGCCTATCGTAGCCGTCAAGAAGGCAAAGAAAGGTATTTTGATTGTAATAATTTGAAATTATGGTTTTAATACACTGTGCCCTTCTTGTTGCTTCAGTGTTGATTCTAGACATAAAACATATATAATCATACCAGCAGGCAGCCTGAATTGCACCTTAAAATTCGCCAAGGCTTAAGAATGTAAAAACCTCAATGTATGGGGATAGTTAGTGTATGGCCCAGTATTATAAAGACAGGTTCGAGGCCTTTCGCCAGATAACCTTCAAGCTCTCCACGCTCCTGGAGGTCAACGAGATCCTGGAGACGATCAGGGAGGAAGAGAAACGATACATCACTTCCGCTAAAGAAGTCTGCGTCCTGCTCCTGGACCCGGAAGCACATAAGTATACGAAACCGCTGCAATGCGCCCTGTACGACAGGCCGCTCAACTGCCTGCTCTGCAAGCGGAATCGGGCTGCGGTCCAAAAGGCCCTGCGCAGGCGGAAAGCTTCCGTTATTTCCAGGAACGAACCGATCACCAGACACGACGGAACAAAGGTGTCCACAGGACCGGAAGCCGCCATCCCCGTCTTTGTGGAAGATGAGATCGTGGCGGTCATCAACGTGGTTGCCCTGCCCGGGGTCCGGTTCACCAAGAAGGAATTTCTCCTGATGAAAGATATTTCCGAGCTGACCGGGGTGAACATCCTGCGGGGCCGGCGACAGTGGGAGAGCGCTCAGGATAAAGTCCGGATCAGCAGCATGCTGTCCCGGCTTTCTCCCTTTGTGCCCAAATCCGTACGGGAGATCGTGGAAAACAATCCCGATCTTTTCAACGAAGACAAGGCGGAAAAAGAGGTCTCGGTTCTCTTTCTGGACCTGGAGGGCTACACCAGACTCTTCAAGAACCACTCCGAACTGGAGGTGAACCGCTTCATCGAGGATTTTTTCTCCAACCTCATTGACCCCATCCACCGCTCAGGCGGAGATATCAACGAGACTGCCGGGGACGGGCTGATGATCATCTTTCAGGATGAAGACGCGCGTAAAAGCGCGATGAATGCCGTTCAGACCGCCTTTGACATCCAGAAAAAGTGCGAGGAGTTCAAGAGTGAACTGAAGGGGGATTTCCATCCACTTAGCGTGAACATCGGTATCGATTCTGGAAGGGTCCTCTTGGGGATGAGCCGGTTCAAAGGCTCATTCGAGACCAGGATGACCTATACCGCCACCGGTTCGGTGACTAACAAGGCGGCCCGGCTGGCAGACGAGGCCGAGGGCGGGGATATTCTCATCGGGGAGAGCACCAAGGAGCTGGTTGAGGGGTTGTGGCCGATTTTCGACCGGGGCCGGGTTTCATTGAAGAACATGGACGGCCCGATTCCGGTCTACTCCATGAAGCCAAAGGGGCATGTTTTCGAGGTGGAGCGCGCTTAAGTTGTGCTTGGACGAAAACTCACTCATCTACTTCGTCACTGCAAAATTTTGAAATCCTCATGTATAAAAATACACTGCGGTTTCAAAATTTATTGTTTGAAAATTCTGCTAAGCGTCTACCTTGAGCAGTCGCAAGCACCCCTCTTTCGGTATTTCTTCCTCTTTAACCGTGAACGGTGAACCGTGAACCTGGAACCCGTCTTCGGTCATCAGGCCATGTCCAGCAAGTCGGAAAAGCTCAGAAACCTGTCCGGATGGTTCCAGATCGCGGTGACTTTGGCTCCGGGCTTTTGCACGCCCCGCCCGGACAGAGCGGCGACTGCCTCCAGGAGATAGGTGTTCTTGTCGTTGCGGGGGAGGCGGTATCTGACCCCGTCGACCGTGATCTCCACCTCACCGCCGGCAGGCAGGCGAAAAAGGCCGTGCTGGTTCAGCCTGGTATCTATGAACACGTTCCACAGCGAGAGGAGGTTCTGCTCCCGGGGGTGCGAGAGTTCGAGACGGGTTTCATGGTCGTAATGAAAATCCGGGTTGAGCCGGTCAGCGATGTGGCCGAACTCGTGGTAGAGGATATACAGGTCCCGCTCTGTGGGGCGAATCATGGGGTGGATGGCCAACTGGACATTGTTCCCCTCGTCCATGCGCACGTGGATGTTTTGATCAGTTTCCTCCTCGACACAGACCAGACTCAATTCGGAGGCCATATCCCTGTATAAAGGATGATGCTTGGTCACGATCTCGAGCAGCCGCTCGTCAACCAGATTTCGGGGATCGAATACTTTCATGTTATTGAGCCAAGTGTTTATGAAGTCATTGGCCATTGGGAGTCTGATTAGAAAATATTCTATCAGCATCGCTTGGAACAGGTCAAGAAAGGGAAAAGGAAAGAATGTCCCCCTATCAGGAAGGGAGTGACCATGTTTCCCAGCCTGACACAACCGTGATTGCTGGTTCCAGGTCAAAGGCCATGTCGACCGGGCAGGCCAGATAGCCTGCCGAGACTTCGTCTTGCCCATAAAATGCTCTCAGTCGAGTGATCCCTTTGGTATCTTTTTTTCCTGGTCGTTCCTTCAGCTTGCACTCGATGGCGATCAGCCTGCGGTCTTTTTCCAGAACCAGGTCGACCTCGTTTCCCCCTTGATCACGCCAGTGCCAGAGCCCGAGGGAAGGCTCGCGCCAGTCTCTATAGCGCAGCCATTGGTTGATAACGTGATTTTCCCACAATGCGCCGGCTTCCTTCGAAGACCAGAGGGAACTGGCTGAATCAAAGCCCATGAGGTAAGCCGCCAGTCCAGTGTCGGTGAAATAGAGTTTCGGGCTTTTAGACAGTCTTTTGCCCTTGGACCTGTGGTATGGTTCAAGAAGATGAATCTGGTTTGATGCCTGGAGCACACTCAGCCATTGTTTGGAGGTGGGAGTCGAAATGCCCACATCTCTTCCCAATTCTGAAAGATTGAGAATTTGACTGCACCGAACGGCACAGGCCCTGATGAATCTCTCAAAATCCCTTAAGCTGCCGACATTCAAAAGATTTCGAACATCGCGCTCCAAATAGGTGCTCATATACCCCTGATACCATCGTTGCCGTGACGGCCGGGCTTCGGGGTTGGCCCAAAGAGCAGGGAAGTAGCCGTTAAACAGGAACTCCTGCCACTGGAACCGGCGACTGACTTCTCCGGCCAGATTCCATTCTTTTCCGGAGAGGCCCAGGAAAGGCACAACCGCAACTCTGCCGGCAAGACTTTCAGAAAGGTTTTCCATGAGCATGAAGTTTAATATTTGTCAAAGAGTGGTTTTATAAAAATCAAAGGGCAAGTGATCTATGGAACTCAACCAGAAATTATTCCATCATTTTGCGCCCAAGGCGGCCGGAATCAGGGTGGAGCACCTCTGCATCGGGCTGGGCTACACCGCGGTCGTCAACAGCCAGGGCGGAGTCGGCCTGGCCGGTACCCTGTTCAAGGACACGGCCCAGTGTACAAAGGTCAGAGGCTACGTCGATTTTGAAGGCGGACCGGCCCTGAGCCTCTTGGAGCGGATCACCGACTCTGATCCCATACAGCGGAGCATGGCCCTGGCCCTGATTAACAGCCTCAACTACGAAGAAACCTTGACCTTGCCCGAGGACAGGCAAAACCGGAAGCTCTTCGACAAGCTGTCACTGCAGAAGGGCAGACGGGTGGCCATGGTCGGTTACTTCCGGCCGATGGCTGTCTGGCTGAAGGAGCTGGGCGTGGAACTGGAGGTATTCGATCTTGGCCGCGGATTGGGAAGCAAGGATGATTTTTACCAAAAGCTTCGCAATTGGGCCGAGGTCCTGATCATGTCCTCGACTTCGATTTTGAACCAGACCACGGAAGAGGTTCTGGCCCGGTCGGGCACAGGGGTTAAGACCGTTCTCCTCGGCCCGAGCACCCCTCTGGCGCGCGAGCCTTTTGCCCATCTGCCAGTGCACATGCTGGCAGGGATGGCGGTTTTGGACAAGGTCAAGGTCCTCAAGGCGGTGCGTCACGGAAAGGGCACGCCGGTCATCCAGCAATACGCCCGCAAAGTGTTCTTGGAGCTTGAAAATTGAAGATTTCAGATGACTGAGCAAGAACAAGAAATTGAATATATATTCCAAAACGGTCTTCCCGTTTTGGAATCACAGATACTGAAAAAGGCCTTCGATTTCTCGAAAGTTTTGCTGGACGTTGTTTTTTCCCTGAACCGGACCGCCGTGCCCGGGAAGGACAAGATCGATCTCCAGACCGGCCACCCTGCGGATGCTTTCCTTGATCTCCGAGGCGCTGCCTTTTGGGAGATCGGTCCGGCCCAGGGAGCCCTCGAACACGAGGTCACCGCTGAACAGGGTCTTGTGCCGCGGCCAGTAGATACAAATCTCGCCGGGGGAATGTCCCGGTGTTTCGAGGATCTCCAGATGGACGCCGCCCAGGATCAGTTCCCCTTCGGTTAAATACAGGTCCGGCTTGGGCAGGTTGTGCCTTCCCCCGGTGTATTCCTGGATAAAATCGTATTCTGTTCTGGAGATCCCGAAGCGGGTCCCGGCTTCGAACTGGAGCACGCCCTCGATGTGATCCGGGTGAGCGTGGGTGACCAGAACCGCGTCGATCTGGTCCAGGGAAATGTCAATGGATGAGAGCCCTTGGAGAACATGATCGAAGAGATGGCCGTGCCCGGGATCGATGAGGATGTTCTCCTCCCCGCGGATCAGATAGGTGTTGCAGTTGTTTTCCGTCTGGCTGGTCCAGAAAAACGCGTAGAGATCGTCAAAGACTTTGTAGAGCATACATCACCTTGTCCAGTTTGCTTTTTTTGGGGTTTTTGGTTACTGATCAACTTCGCCTCTGGCAAAACTGATATGTTGAATATTGATTTACGAAGGTTGTAAACTATACTACCATTCATGATTCTGAAAGCCAAATTGTTTCTATGGACAAGAATTTGATCTGCACCAGTATTGTTGAGTGTTTTCCCTATCCCATCGTCTTTGTGGACACGGGTCACACCATCCGCTACCTCAACCGGGCGGCCCGTTTCCATTACTGTGAGGAACGCGGGCACTGCGATTTGATTGGCAGATCCCTATTTGACTGTCATTTGCAGCCGGCCAGCCGCAGTAAGATGGAGCAGCTTCTTGAGTTCTTCAAAAAAGACTGCAAGGAGACATTTCTGGCGGTCACCGACCGCAACCTTAGGGTGTACGTCTCTCCGGTCCGCGATGAAAGCGGCTCACTTATAGGCTACTACGAACGGTTTGAAATGAACTTCCAGAAATAAATCAAACCATATAGCGGATGTTCGCTTTAACGGTCAAGACGGTTTCCCGTCCGGCTTCGGCCGCTTCATGATCAGGAGGATCGGTCTCCTGTCGTTGGGAGACGCTTCCCTCGCCTGCCCATTGTTGTCGAGGATGACATAGACCAGGTCATCTTCCATGCACAGGCCCTCGGCCCTGCCGAAACGCATGTTCGCATAGCGCAGTTCCGGGCTGGTGACAATGCTTTCGTATGACCAGGCCGAACCCTCTTCATAACCCGTCTCGCCCTGTATCATTCGGCAGACCAGGTAGGCGCCCCGCTGCAGGACATAGAGCCCGCCTGCGTCCCGGAAAAGGCCGCTGAAATCCGGGGATCTTCCCTTTGGAAAATGAAACTTGGATTTATCACGCTGGTAGGCCTTGACAGACAGTGCTTCCCCGAGCGTGAGTTCGATGAAGCCTCTTGGCTGTCTCTCCGCGCAAAGCACAAATCTGTCTTCACCTCCAGAGGCGATTCCTTCCAGATAAGCATTCCTGACCCGGAACAGGCCTCTGGCTCTGCCGAATTCTTTCAGGCTGGGCGTGATCCAGGCCGCATTGTCCCCTGCCGGTCCGACCCGTAGGACGCGGCAGCGAGCCTCGCTGGCCAGGTAGAAAGCGCCCTCTTCGTCGCTGGTAATTCCCTCCAGATCGAGTCTGCCGCCGGACAGGGCTGGAGCATCCGGAAAAACGACTGCTGGAGTGAAGACCGCAGCTTCTTCCTCTAGCCTGATCTCGAAGATCACGGAATCGTGCTTGTCCGAGA
>JAIPER010000111.1 GCA_021737115.1 Desulfohalobiaceae bacterium | reverse complement strand
CCGGCTCGGTGATCCCGAAGCCGCCGATGTATTCGGCATTGACCAGCTTGGGAATGTACTTCTTTTTGACCTCTTCGCTCTCGGAGTAGCGGCAGATGGTGTAGGCGCAGCCCAGGGTCTGCATGTTGACCTGGACCCGCAGGGAGCTGGAAGCCCGGGCAATCTCTTCGGTGATGATCATGGCTGCCACAAAGCCCATGTCGTCGCCGTCGTACTCCTCAGGGATGACTGAACCGAAAAACCCCAGCTCGCCCATGGGCTTTAGGGCTTCCTCATAGGGAAAGTAATCCTTGCTGTCCCATTCATCGGCATTGGGAGCGATCTTTTTGGTCGCAAACTCCCGGACTGCTTTCTGCAGCATTTTCTGTTCCTTGGTAAAGGAAAAATCCATAGTGTCTCCTTGGTTTGTAGGGTCTTGAAAGTCTTGAAATGTTCTTTACAGAGAAAAACAGCTTCCCGTGGCGCTGTGTGCTTCAGCTCAGGAAGCCGAACATCTGCGGTATGTTCTCTGGCTATCTGTAAAAGGATATTTTTAAAAGGTCAAATGAACGTTTCGAATACTGCGATTTCATATTGATGCAGGTTATATGCAAAAATGATGCCAATCTCTGTCTCAAAGCATACAGGCCACCCCGGGAGATTTTCATAGAGAAGTCACAGAACTTTGAAAGGAAGTTTTTGCGATATTGCAAATAAATGTTGCAAAATCGCGAACTGGGGGCTTATTGGCCAGCGATTCATTGGAGGCGTTTGTGGTTTTGGCATTCAGACAATTTTTTTAAAAAAGTATTTGACAATTTTTCTGAAAAAAGTCAATAAAGGTTTTAAAGAAAGCGATTTTGGAAATTTTTTTTAAAAATAATAACGAGAAACGTCAATTATTCAAAAAAATCATGAAAAAAAAGACAAAGTTAGACGAGTTGGATTGCAGACTCACCAAAATCCTGCAGAAAGATGGTCGGAAGTCCAATACGGCCTTGGCCAAAGAGTTGGGAGTCACCGAGTCTACCGTGCGTTCGCGTCTGAAACGCTTGTTGTCCGATGGGGTATTTCGAATCGTGGCTGTTGGGAACCCGATCAAACTCGGTTTTGAAATTGTGGGCAATTTAAAAATCAAGATCAATATCAAAAAGAAAGATGAAGTGCTTGCAGAACTGAAAAAAATTGATGCCTTGCATTATATTGCCTTGACCGCAGGCAGCATGGATGTGGATGTTGATTTTATCGTAAAGTCCTTGGATGAGCTTCATCAATTGTTATTTGAAAAAGTCAATAAAATAGAAGGTATAATTTCAACAGAGACCTCGTTGATTACCGAAATCGTGAAAGACTCGGACGATTGGGGGACGGCCTGGTATTGAGGCAGACGAGATATGTCAAAACACGACTATGGCTGACCTTGCTTTTCAATCAGTGTTCTGTGCGTACATTGTGGGTGACTGGAACAAGCAAGAAGACAAAAGGAGAAGTCTCCAATGAGTAAGGTGATGATTATTGGGGCTGGTGCGCAAGGGAATGTCATCAGCGGCGTTTTATCCCAAGCCGAAGATGTGGAAATGATCACGCTTGGGGATATCGATCTGGATCGGGCGAATGAAGTTTTTGAATACATCGGGTCTGAAAAGATCAATACCCTGCGCATCGACGCCTCAGACTCCAAGGAACTGGAAACCGTTTTGAAACAGGAACAGTATGATCTTGTGGTGAATGCTACCATCCCGATTTTTACCCGACCCATCCTGAAAGCGACTCTCAATGCCGGTCTGGATTATATCGATATGGCCTCCAATGAAATGTTGAAAAGCAAACAAGGCCCTAGTGTTCAAAAAGAATTTATCGTTGAACAATTCGAGTTTGCCGAGGATTTTGAAAACAAGGGCTGCAGGGCCCTTATTTTGGCCGGGGGGGACTCCGGATTGGTCAATGTTATGGCCAGAGAGGTCGTGGACGACTTGGATGAGATCGATTACATCGGAATAAAGGATTATGGTGTGGTTGAATGTGATGAGCCGGTGGCCATGTGGTCCATGATGACCTATCTGGAAGACAGTGCCACACCGGCGGTTTACTGGGAGAACGGGGAATACAAATACGCTCCGGTCTTTTCCGGTGAAGAGGAGTACTATTTCCCTCCGCCTTTAGACAGATGGGGAAAGGTCTATTATCACAGTCATGAAGAGCCGGTGACCATACCAAAATTTATCGGGAAGCCGGTCAAATACTGTGATTTTAAACTCGGAGAGCCTGGGGCCGACATCTGGCGATTTATCATCCAGGATCTCGGACTCATGGACCGGGAACCCATTCAGATGAACGGACAGTCAATTTCCCCGAGGGAGTTTTTGTACAAAAAGCTTCCGCCTACGCTCACGCCGAAAAAATGCATTGAATTGACGAAAAACGGGCGCCTCATGAGTCAGTTGCAGCTCACGGTGGACGTGAAAGGTCGGAAACGAAAAGAATATTTTCATTATAAACTCTGGACGGAGAGCCCAAACAGCGTGCAGGCCTGCTCGAAGATTCCCGGCACCAATGACGTCTCCTGGATCACATCCATACCGGCCTCCATCTTTTCCTTGATGCTCCTGCGGGGGCAGATTCAAAAGACAGGGGTTTTTCCCTGTGAGGTCTTGAACCGGGGAGAGCGTGAGATCTTTTTTGATCAATTAAAAGAGTGGAATATCAAAATACATCAACAAATAAGCGGAATGCTTTGATCTGTTTTTCCAAAAGGGGCTTCCAGAGCGCAGCCCTTTTCGGGAATGCTAGTGCCTGGCCGAGTGCTCGCACTCATTGTATTAACTTTGGACATCAAAGGAGGCAAAGATGGTCACGACACCGAAAAAGAAAACGTTTCTCAAGCATTTCATGGTGCTCTTGTTTGCTGTTCTTTTCTTTCTGCAATGCGCTCCGGCTACCTGGGGAAAAGCCGGGGTGAAAACAGGGGGACGCCTTGATGTCGGCTTTACCCAGGAGGAGTCCCTGGAGTCACTGACCTGTGGAGAGTCCTGGCAGTACCTGGAAATGGGCTGTGTTTTCTGGCCCCTGGTCTATGATCAACTTTGGATCATGGGACCGGCCCCGGAGTACGAAGCCAAGCCGATGCTGGCCAAAAGCTGGGAGACCGAGGATCACCAGACCTGGACTTTCCATCTCCAGGAGGATGCCCGGTTTCATGATGGCGAACCGGTTACGGCGGAGGACGTCAAATTCTCCCTGGTCAATCTTCGAAAAGCCGACCCTGCCTGGGCCTATGAAGACACCAATACCAAGTCCATAACCGTTATTGATGAGCACACCATCCAGCTTACCCTGAAAGCAAAGCATGGCGGGAAGTACCCCCCGGCCTACTGGATGCCCGTCATCCCGAAACATGTCTGGGGACCGCATCAAGAGAATATGCTCAGTTATGACAATGCCCAGGCCATCGGCTCGGGAAAGTTCAAGCTCAAGGAGTTTAAACCCGGCCAGTATCTTTGGCTGCAGAAAAACAAAGAGTATTGGGGCCAGAATGCGTACGTGGATGATGTGGTGTTTCGCTGTTACGGAAGTCAGGACGCCGTGAACATGGCCCTGAAAAAAGGTGAAATCGATATGGTCGGGTATCTCGGCATTCCGGCTATTTCTGCTGAGGATTTCAAGGGAGTAAAAGACATCAAATTCATATCCGCTCCGGGTATATCAATGGATTGGCTGACCTTTAACCTCCACCAGGATAACGCGATACAGGATTTGAAGGTCAGAAAGGCCATCATGCACGGGATCGACAAGGAACGTCTGAAGAACATGGTCTTTTTCGGATACGCCCGCAAAGCGGACAGTTTTATCTATCCGGAGCTGTCCTCGCACAATCCGAATCTCCCTCAGTATAACTATGATCCCGAAAAGGCGGTGAATCTGCTGGAGTCAGCCGGGTATAAAGATACCGACGGCAATGATCTCAGGAACGATCCCAAGAGCGGAGAAGACCTTGTCTTTGACTTCCTGGTACCCTCGGCCTGGCCGGATGAGATCAAGTGCGCCCGCCTGATGAAGGAGCAACTCCGGGAAATCGGCATCAAGCTGAATCTGAAGATCACTGATCTGAGCACCTACTATGGGTTTTACTATGAGCCTACGTCTGACGACTTCGACATCAGCATCGCCACGGAAGAACCCGGCCCCCATGCGGATTGGGTCTGGCAGTTCTGCCGCTGTGATCCGGATCTGGAAATGGGCTGGAACGGAGCCTACTATTGTAATCCGAAATTCGACACCTATCTGGACAAGATGGCGGAAGCGACGGACATGGACAAGAGGAAGGAATACCTCTCCGAAATGCAGAAGCTCGTGGCCGAGGATCTGCCCTACGGCTTCCTGATCAGGCCGGACCTCATCTGTCCGGTGAGGACCGATAAGTTCGAGGGATATGTAAAGACCATGGGTGGGGTTTCCACCTGGATCAACCCCTGGTCTTATTTCAAGGTTCATTTGAAATAAGACGCGTCAGAGAAGTCTGGACGCCCCTCTGTTGCCACACACCAGAGGGGCGTCCAGTAGCCTATTCCTCGCCGGTTCCGGCAGGGACTTCAAAGATGGGAGAGAACTGAGGCATGAAAAGTTTTATTCTCAAACGGGCCGGGGCCTCTCTGATCACGGTTTTCGCCGTCATTTGCTTGAATTTTCTCATCTTTCGCCTGGCTCCTGGAGATCCGGTGAAAATGATGTTCACCGATCCCAGGGTTACTGCAGAACAGATGCAGGAGGTGCGGGAAAAATTCGGCCTGGACAAGCCGCTCGGCGGCCAGTTTATCTCCTATGTGCAACGCCTGGCCCACGGCGATCTCGGGATATCTTTCTGGCAGAAAAAGCCGGTGACCAGGGTCTTGGCGGAAAAGATCCCCCAGACCCTGATCCTGGTTATCACGGCGCTTGGCATGGCGGTCATCCTGGGGGTCATTCTGGGTGCCCTGGCCGGCTGGAAGACCGGGACCAGACTGGATACCTTCATTGTTTCCGCTTCCCTGGCCATGTATTCCATACCCAGTTTTGCCTTGGGCTTGATTCTGCTTCTTGTCTTTGCCTATACCCTGACCATATTCCCCTTAAGCGGCATGTCCACCCCGGCCTCGGGGTTGACCGGTTTCGGATATTTGAAAGATGTGGCCTGGCATATGGTCCTTCCGGCCTTTTCCATTGTCATGTGGTATATTGGGGAATTTGTGGTTCTCACCCGCAGTTCCATGACAGATGTTCTCGGCCAGGAATACATCACTTCCGCCCGGGCCAAAGGGGTCAAGGAGTCCGGAATCCTGTGGCGGCATGCCCTGCGCAACGCCCTTCTTCCGGTGGTCACCATGACCGGCGTCAATTTGGGATTTGCTGTGGCCGGGGTCATTGAGGCGGAAACAGTCTTTTCCTGGCCCGGGATAGGTCTCTTGACCTATGAGGCGGTTATGAAACGCGATTATCCGCTTCTGCAGGGGATTTTCCTTTTGTTTGCGGTTTCAGTGATACTGGCGAATTTTGTGGTTGATATTATTTATGGATATATTGATCCCAGAATACGGGTCGGAGAGTAAGCATGAAAGATTTTGTGAAACTGCTTTTCAGTCACGGCATGGGGCGTATGGGGATCTTCATTATCACCCTTTTTTTGTTTGCCTCGCTCTTTGCCCCGTATCTCCATACCATAGACCCCCACAAGAGCAGCTCTTTTGAAAATATGCTTTCGCCTCCCTCAACGCAGTTCTGGCTCGGGACGGATGACCTGGGCCGGGATATCTGGAGTCAAATCATCTATGGCTCCAGAATTTCCTTGACCATCGGATTCGTGGCGGCCATCGTCTCCGTTGTTTTCGGGACTTTTGTCGGCTTGCTTGGAGGGTTTTACGGAGGCATCGTGGACGATGTCCTTTCAAAGATTGTCGATTTTTTCATGATGCTGCCGGAATTGCCCTTGATGATCATTTTGGCTGCGGTCCTCGGCCCGACGATCTGGAACATCATTTTTGTGGTCAGTGTGGTCAATTGGCCGACCACGGCCAGGATCGTCAGATCGCAGGTCCTGTCCTTGAAGGAACGCCCCTTTATTGAAGCCTCCAGATCCATCGGCGCGAGTGATTCCTTTTTGATGTTCAAGGAGATTTTGCCGAATGTGGTCCCGCTCATGTTCGCCCAGTCCGTATTGATGATCACCCTGGCCATCTATGCGGAAACGATTTTAAGCTTTCTCGGTCTGGGCGATCCCAGCCTTATCAGCTGGGGGCAGATGCTGCATTTTGCCTTTGAGTCAGGCGTGATGGCCAGATCCCTGTGGTGGGTCATGCCGCCTATCTTTGCCATATGCTCCCTGATTGTCAGTTTTACATTCCTGGGAACCGCCATTACAGATGTGACCAATCCCGGTTATAAAGAAGCCAGAGGCCTGTAGCAGCTGGTATAGAATTTGAGATTTTGGATTTTCGATTGTTAAGGCAAAGAATAGGAGCTGGTTATCTGGCATAAATCCAAAAACTATTTCTTAAAGGCTATAAACACTGAAGCGAAGAGTAGTGTGGAGTCCACATGAGTTTACTCGAAGTTGATGACTTGCGGTTGTATTTCTATACCAAACGAGGCACGGCCAAAGCAGTCGACAGGGTGGGGTTCCGGGTGGAAAAGAACGAAACCCTGGGGCTCATCGGCGAGTCCGGATGTGGCAAGACCACCACCGCTTTGGCGATCATGAAACTGATCAAACCTCCAGGACAGATTGTGCATGGGAAGATTCTCTTTCAAGACCGGGACATCGTGTCGCTGGACAAGGAAGACATGCGTGAGTTGCGGGGCAAAGGCCTGGCCATTATCCGGCAGGAAGCCCAAAATTCCCTGAATCCGGTCATGTCCATCGGAAAGCAGATCGCTGAAGGGCTTTTGGTCCATGATAAGATAGGCAAGAAAGAAGCCTGGGAAAGAGCGGAGCATCAGCTCGGCCTGGTGGGCCTGGATACAAAAATGATCAGTCACTTCCCCCATGAATTCAGTGGGGGGATGAAGCAACGGGCGGTGATCGCCATGGCTACGGTCTGCCGGCCGCAATTCCTCATTCTGGATGAACCCACCACCGGTCTCGATGTCATTGTCCAGCGACAGCTGCTCTCCTTAATCAATCATTTAAAACAGGAACTCGGATTGACTGCTTTGCTCATCGCCCATGATCTTGCGGTGATCGCTGAGACCTGCGATCGAGTCGCGGTCATGTATGCAGGCAAGATCGTAGAGCACTCTGATACGGTTTCCTTGTACAGGAAACCCTTGCATCCATACAGTCAAGCCCTGTTGAGCGCCTATCCCAATCTCAAAGGGGAGAAAAAACAGCTGCGCAGCATACCGGGAGTCCCCCCCAGACTGATCAATACACCGTATGGCTGTAAATTTGAACCGAGATGTTCGTATGCCTTAGAGGCCTGTAAACACCAGGAACCGGAAATGATGTATCAGGACGGCAGATATGTGGCCTGCCATTTATTTCAGGCCTGAACGAAACACTCTTTAAGGGAAAACCATGAACAAGCAGACCCCTCTTTTGCAGATAGACAATCTCCAGAAACATTTTTCCCTGCAGAAAGGGTGGAAATCGGTTTTTGCCCCATCCAAGGCCGCTTCCCTGCGGGCAGTTGACGATATCACTTTTGAGCTGCATCCAGGCGAAGTTCTTGGTTTTGTCGGGGAGAGCGGCTGCGGCAAGTCAACCATGAGCCGGACTCTGCTGCGCTTGATTGAGCCGACTCAGGGTGTGGTCCGGTTTCAAGGCCGGAATATTTTGGGGCTCTCCAGAAAGGAGTTCAATCCGTATCGCAGGAAAATGCAGCTTATTTTTCAGGATCCTTTCGGTTCCCTGAACCCGAGACGGACGGTGGCCGAGACCATCAGGCAGACCATCAATATTCACGGCCTTGCCCACAGCAGGCAGGAAGAAGCGAAGCTCATCGAAAGAACCCTCGATCTGGTGGGGTTGAAGCCGATTGAGGAATATTGGGACAAATATCCGACCCTGCTCAGTGGGGGGCAGTTGCAGCGGGTGAGTATTGCCAGGGTCCTGGTCCTGCAGCCGGAGTTCATCATTGCTGATGAACCGGTTTCCATGCTGGACGTCTCCGTGCGGATCGGCATACTGGAACTCTTGCAGGGTCTGCAAAAGGATTTCAATATTTCATTTTTGTATATCACCCACGATATGATCACCGCCAGGCACATCTGCGACCGGATCGCTATCATGTATCTCGGCCGAATTGTAGAGATCGGGGAGGCCGATGACATTATCCAGTCCCCGCTGCACCCGTATACTCAGGCCTTGATGGCCGCCGTTCCGGTGCCGGACCCGACCGCCGCTCCCCCAAACCTCCCGATAAAGGGATATGTTCCGACCGATCCCAAAGAAACAGTTGCAAGCTGCAACTTTATCCAGCGCTGTCCCTACGCTGTTCAAACCTGCCGCACACAGAAGCCGGAGTTGCGCTTTGTGAACAACAGGCACCAGGTGGCCTGTTTTCGATTGGACTTTTAGTCACTCAGGCCTGCAGGGGCTGCACAAAGGCGGCTTCGTCTTTTTTCCGCTTGTATTCGGAGTCCATTTCCATGAGGCCCCCGGGGAAGCCGCAGGCCCGCATCAGAGAAACAAAGGGATCCGGATCAAAGGCCTCCGGACCACAGACCCCTGCTCCTTTCCAGATCTTCTTGGCCAGCAATTCCATCATGATCACCGGATTGAAGGCCGTCTGGGAGACAATCGCCTGCGAGCCAAAGGTTTTCAAGCAGTCCTGATTGTCCGCGACCTGGTAGAGATAGACTTGTCGCTGCAATCCGTCTTTTGTCCCCTTGACCCAGGTACCGGCACAGGTTTTGCCCTGCATATGCTTTCCTGTTTCAGCCGGATCCGGAGCCACCTTGGCCACAAAATCCCGGGGGGTGATTGCTTCTGATCCCACCTGAACCTTGAAGTCTTTTCTGTCCAGGTTCAAGGCCCTCAAGTATTTAAGGGCCTGAATAAAATCCCGGCCGAGCCCGAATTTAAAGGTCACTTTTTTGAGCCCCTTGCCGATATATCTGGGGATCAGGATCACCTCTTCGTGTTCGACATTGACCATTTCCACTGGACCGATGCCTTCGGGCAAATAAAATATTTCGGGATCGGAAAAGGGCTGGGTCGTATACCAGCCGGCTTCTTTTTCCCAGACAATGGGCGGATTGAGGCATTCTTCGATCGTCGTCCAGATGGAAAAGCCAAAGGCAATGTCGTAGCCGTCGACCTGCAGATTGGCTCCATCCCGGACCCCGATCTCGTCAATAAAATCAAAGAGATGTTTTTCCGCATATCTGGCAAAGACGTCAGACATGCCGGGTTCGACCCCCGCCCCGACAACAGCCAGAAGGCCTTTCTCCCGCCAGGCCTGGTCTTTGTCAAACTGATCGTCCCCCAGCTTTCGCCCGCACCTATGGTAGGGATCGTCCCGGTGTTTCCGGGCCAGGGACATGGCCATATCCATGTAGAGATTGTTGCACT
>JAIPER010000110.1 GCA_021737115.1 Desulfohalobiaceae bacterium | reverse complement strand
AACTTGATTTTTCTTTCTCCGCCACTCCGGCGTAGGCCGGGGTCCAGTTTTTTTCAGTCTGGATTCCGACCTTAGCCGGAATGACGGAGAGTGAGTCCGCATTCTTGTCATTCTGAGTGAGTCCGCGAACGAAGAATCTCTCTGCCAAGGGCAGGGTTATTCAATAAGAACGAAGTTTCTATCCTGATCAAACTGGCAGTTATGGACTTCAAGCAAATAGAACAACAGCCTGGCTCCATGTTTTTAAATATATTGAACAATTATATGTCAGGCCTGCCAGCGGCTGGGCTGACACCCGACACCTGAAACCTAAATATACTGCGTTAAGCGCGGTGCGCGACCGGAGCTTCCCATAAGCGCCTAAGCCGCCGCCAACGCGTTTTCGATCTGGACGTAGAGCTGTTCGTTGCTGCACCCTTCCAGGACAATGGCCTCGGCCGGGCAGCTCGAGGCGCAGGCCCCGCAGCCTTTGCACAGGGCCGGGTTGACCTCGGCCACCCCGGTTTGCTCCTGAAAGGCGATGGCCTGGAAAGGGCAGACGTTCACGCATCCCCGGCAGCCTGAACAGAACTCTGTAAGGACCCTGGCCACTTCCCCGCCTATCTCGATGCTGGACTTGGAGAGAATGGTCATGGCCCTTGAAGCCGCGGCCTGGGCCTGGGCGATGCTTTCCTCCATGGGCTTGGGATAATGGGCCAGGCCGCAGACAAAAACTCCTTCATTGGGAAAATCCACCGGCCGCAGCTTTTGATGGGCCTCTGCAAACCAGCCGTCTCCATCCAGGGGTACCTTGAAGAACCTGGCCAGATCAGAGTTCTCGGCGGCTTGCACAGCCGTGGCCAGGCAGATGTAATCCGCATGCACAAAGACCCTGCGGTCCAGGATAGGATCTGCGAAATCTACCCGAAGCCCCTCCTCCTCGAGGCTCACCTCCGGCCTGGCCTCGGGGATGTACCTGAAGAACTTGATTCCCGCCTGCCTGGCTCTGCGGTAGATGTCTTCCCGCTGGCCATAGGTCCGGATGTCCCTGTACAAGACATAGACCTCGGCCTCTGGATTCATCTGTTTCACTTCCAGGGCGTTTTTAAGGGAATGGGTGCAGCAGACCTTGGAGCAGTAGGGACGCAATTCGTCTCTGGAACCAACGCAGTGAATGAAGACGAAAGACCGTGCCTCTTTGAGACCGGGTTCTT
Source organism: Desulfohalobiaceae bacterium (assembly GCA_021737115.1). Classification (GTDB taxonomy): domain Bacteria; phylum Desulfobacterota; class Desulfovibrionia; order Desulfovibrionales; family Desulfothermaceae; genus JAABTT01. The sequence continues at coordinate 8,372 of JAIPER010000110.1, read as the reverse complement.
CATTGCGAATGAGCCCGTCCATTTCCTGGCAGGTCACAACCCTGTCGCTTTGGCCGTAGCCGTAATCATCGGGTTTGAATTCTCTAGCCCCGCAAGAGAGGACGGCCACACCGTGATCGATAGCCTGCTCCTGGTTCGCTTCCTGGATCGTGGTCCTGAAATTGCCTACAAATCCGTGCACGTCCTGTATGTTTGCCTCCAGATGCACCGTGATGCGCTCTTCATTGTCCACACGGTCGATGAGATCCCTGACGAATGAGGCGATGTCCTCCCCCTTATAGGTCCGATTGAGCTTTAGGGCATTGCCCCCCAGGCGAGGGGAGCGTTCCAGCAGATGGACGGGAAATCCCTGTTCAGCCAGGGAGAGTGCCGTGGTCATGCCGGCCACGCCGCCGCCGACCACCAGACCCGACTGCTCGACCGAAAGCTCGCTCCTCTTCAGGGGACGCAGCAATCCGGACTTGGCCACCGCCATCCTGACCAGGTCCTTGGCTTTTTGCGTGGCCGCTTCCGGGTCATTGGCATGCACCCAGGAATCGTGGTTCCTGATATTGGCCATTTCCAGGAGGTATCCGTTCAAACCGGCCCGGACCAGGGTCTCCTGAAAGAGCCCCTGATGGGTCCGCGGGGTGCAGGCTGCCACCACCACCCGATTCACTCCCTGCTCGGCAATGACCTGGCTCATCTTTTCCTGGGAATCCTGGGAGCAGGTAAAGAGATTCTCCTCGACATAGACCACGTCCTTCAAAGTCTTGGCATACTCTGCAACAGCCGGAACATCGACCACCCCGGCGATATTGATGCCGCAGTGACAGACGAAAACCCCGATCCGGGGTCTCTGCCGTCCGATATCCTTTTCCGGGGGAAACTCCAGGTCCCGGACCATGGTCCCTCTGGCCGGAGCCAGCTTTCGGGAGGCCGCCGCGGCTGCCGCACTGGCCTCCATGACCGAATAGGGTATATCCTTGGGCCCGCTGCTGGCCCCGCAGACATAGACCCCCGGAATGGAAGCGGCCACCGGGGCAAAACTCGTTGAAGACACGAACCCCGAACGGTCCAGGTCCAGCTCCAGGTGCTGAAAGAGCCGGGCGTTGCCTTGATCGAGCTCGATCCCGGTGGACAGAACCAGGAGATCGAAATGTTCCGTAATGGATGCGCCCTGCTCATCCACATATCTGAGCAGGACGCCCTTTTGATCCTGGTCCTGTTCTATGGAATGAGGGCGCGATCGAACGAATCTGACCCCCTTGTGCCCGGCCTGTTCACAGTACTGATCAAAGCCCTTGCCCTGACTGCGCATATCCATATAGAAAATTGCGCACTCCAGGGGGGTGTGGCTGTGCTCCTTGGCGATGACGGCCTGTTTGACGGCATACATGCAGCAGACCGAGGAGCAATAAGAATGGTCCGTGCGGTTGATATCCCTGGAACCGACGCATTGCAGCCAGGCGATTTTTTGGGGATGTTCCTTTTTCTTCTGACCGGAAGGCCGGATCAGTTCTCCGGCAAATGGTCCGGTGGCCGAAAGCAGACGCTCGAACTGCAGGGAAGTGACCACATCCGGGTTGACACCGAGTGAGTAGAGATCCAGGGCGGATGGATCGAACTCCTTGAATCCCGGAGCCAGGATGATGGATCCGACCTTGAGGCTTACGGTTCTGGCCCGGTCCTCGAAATTGATGGCCCCGGTGGGGCAGACCTTCTCGCAGACCCGGCACTTGCCTTTTTGCAGATACAGGCAGGCCTTTTCATCAATGGCGTATTTCAGGGGCACTGCCTGGGAATAGGGAATGGAGATCGCTTTCTTCCTGGATAGTCCCCGGTTGTAGTCATCACTGACCTTTTTCGGGCATTTCTCCGCACACTGGCCACAGCCAATGCATTTGTCCATGTCCACATAGCGCGGATGCCGGGTCACGGTCACCTCAAAATTTCCCTCCTCACCCGAAAACTCCTGGATCTCGCTCAGGGTCATCAACTCTATGCTGGGATGCCGGCCGACCTCGACCAGTTTCGGAGCCAGGATTCACATGGAGCAGTCATTGGTGGGAAAGGTTTTGTCCAGTTGGGCCATGACCCCGCCGATGGCTGTGGACCGTTCCAGGAGGTAGACGAAAAAACCAGAATTGGCCAGGTCCAGAGAAGCCTGCATCCCTGCGATCCCACCGCCGACCACTACGATAGAGCCCTGTAAACTCTCGATTTGCTTATGTTCCATGACCTCGTTCCCTTTTTCGATAGCTCAATTCCATTTTTTACACGTTTTTACATGGATCTACCAGATTTCCATCTCCAGACGTTTAGAGATGAAGCGCAACTGCTTCTGGGTCAGTTCGCCGACATGTTCGTTGATCCATTTGAGATCACCGGAGATAATGGCCGCCTTGGCCTCGTTGGACAGGGTGTACTCCTGAAGGGCTGCGGAGCCCAGCTCCATGAGATCTTTCCAGAAGGCCCCATCCGTGGCCGTGCGATCCAGGACCCGGCCCACTTCCCGCTTTTGAATCATCCGCCCTTCTCTGGTCCGTTCAAAGAAGTTCTCGAAGGACTGCTCCTCTTCTTCCTGGAGCCCCTTGTGCACAGCCTCTATCAACTCATCATCGGTGAACGGCTTGCGCAGGTACTCCCGGACTCCGAGCCGGCCCGATTCAATGGCAGTCGGCAGCGAAGGATAGCCGGTGATAACGATGAACCTGGTCTTGGGTTCGACGTTTCTGATTTCCCGAATGACCTCCATCCCGTCTATATCCGGAAGCCTGAGATCGCTGACCACCAGATCGATGCCGTCCCCCCGAAAAATATCCAGGGCTTTTTTGCCATTCAAGGCCAGGGCCACATCGTATCCGGCATCATCTAAAATGAGCTTGAGCCCGTTGGCCACATTCTTTTCATCCTCCACCAGCAGGATATGAGGCTTCTGGACTTCCCTGACTCCGGATGCCCGTTCATGTTCTAGCATGTACATTGCTCTTACCTCCTTAAAAAACATTTTCGCCCGATTTATAAAGGCCGCTTGATCTGCCCATTCAATTTTTATCCTTGTGCTTTCAGTCCATCGTTAGCAAAAGGCGTACCAATATGATCTCAAAATAATTTTACCATGTATTTTAGATTATTAAACAAAAAAAAGCATCACTTTGACCCACTTCTCAAAGGCTGAGCTGAGGTAAAAACGTATATTCTGATATACGTATTTTCTGGAATGCTTATTCTCTTTCCGTGACTGTACTTGTCCTCGCCAGTGTATATCCTGACATACTTCACCTTGAAGACAGCATGGAAAACCCTCTCCGCCTCCTCACCTGGCAGAGCTTTACAGGCAGGGGATCAAGCCAGACCCGCCTGCGATTATATAGAAACTTCGTACTTACCAAATAACCAATCCCTTGGCAGAGAGATTCTTCGTTCGCGGACTCACTCAGAATGACACTATTGAGCGTTTGCCCTTGATTGTCATTCTGAACGAGTCTGCGAGTGAAGAATCCCTATTCTTAAGTAGGTCTGCCTGCCTGTTTTTGAAAAACTCCTGAAGTTTCATATGAGGAAAATAAAAGATTTACAATATCAATGGCTTAAAATCTGACACCTGAAACCTGAAACCTCAAGGTACAGATCAGTCACACTAAAGTGTCCAAAAATTAGTACAAATTTCAGCTCACTGGAAAGAGCTCTGATATAAGACCGACTTCATTAAGGCACGAATCTTGCTATAAAGATTCCGGGTAGGAAGAAAACTGGGATTGCAGTCCGTCCTCTATTAGAGAACAGATTTACGAATGGATTTTAGGCAAATGCCGGTTTAAAACCGGCGGAGTCGAAGAATGGAAACATTGAACGTCCAAAGCTTCTATGGAATATTCAAAGACATCAGTCTCATCGTCCACTCCAGCGTTCAGCTGGACGAGGTCTTTGAGCTGGTGGTCTGGAAGGTGACCGAGGCTTTTCAGGCCAAAGGGGCTCTGCTGCGTGTCCACAATCCCCAAACGGATCAGTTCGAGGTCACGGCGGTCTACGGCATGAATGAGCAGTATCTGTCCAAGGGGGCCGTATCCACGGAGAAAATCGTCGACGGCGACATCAAAAATAAAAAGCCGGTCATCATCGAGGACCTCTGGAACGAACCGCGCGTGGAGTATCCGCAATGGGCCTGGGACGAGGGTGTCCGTATGATTGTGGATACACCTCTTTATCTCGGCGATAAATTGATTTCCATTTTGCGGCTGTACTTCACTGAGAAACGGTCATTTTCCAATAAGGATCTGGAATTTCTGGTGGCCATCGCCACGCAGTGCGCCTGCGCCATCAACAAGATCAAGCTGATCGAGAGCCAGCAGGACCAGTTCGAACAGCTGGCCATCCAGACCGAGAAGCTCTCCGCCCTCGGCCGCATGGCCGCAGGTATTGCCCATGAGATCAACAATCCTCTGGCCGGCATTCTGCTCTACAGCACGCACATGAAAAAGAAGCTGCCCAAGGAAAGTCCTCTGAAGGAAAACCTGGATGTGATCATCAGCGAAACCACCCGCTGCAAAAGCACCATCCAGGAACTCCTTGACTTCTCCAGGGAGCGGGAACCCGTCAAGAGTCTGCGCAACATCAACGCCATCATCAAAAGGGCCATGGATATCCTGGAAAATGAGTTCTACTTGAAGCACATTACCCTGAACACCCACCTGTCCGGAGATATTCCGGAGGTCCCGCTGGACGCCAATCAGATCGAGCAGGTCTTGATCAACCTTCTGCTCAATTCCATTCAGGCCATTTCCCGCAAGGACGGCGTGATTCAGGTGCGAAGCCGGATCAACGAGAACAGGACAAATCTCGTCGTGGAAATAGAGGATAACGGCTGCGGCATCGCTTCCAAAAACCTGGACAAGATCTTCGATCCCTTCTTCACCACCAAAGCAAACGGCAGCGGTCTGGGGATGTCGGTCAGCTACGGAATAGTGCAGAACCACAAAGGCGATATCCAGGTCTCAAGTAAGGAGGGACGGGGAACCCGTTTTTGCATCACTATTCCGGTCGGCTCCGACGGCCAAACCTCTGCCGGGGATACCAGAGGCCATGAAGAATAAAAGGATTCTGGTTATTGATGACGAACCAGCGCTGGGCAAGGGATGCAGACTCGTGCTCTCGGAGGAGGGCTACGAGGTGGATATCTGCATGAACGGAATGGCCGGGATCTCCGCTCTGCAAAACGAGAATTACGGCCTGGCCCTTTTAGACATGAAACTACCCGATATGAACGGGATGGATATTCTGCGACGGATACGCCGGGAACAACCCGGAACCTATGTGATTGTCATCACCGGGTATTCAACGGTTCAAAACGCGGTCAAGGCCATGAAGCTCGGGGCCTACGACTATCTGAGCAAACCGTTTTCCGACGACGAGCTTATCTTTGCCGTGAACCGGGCCATGGAAAAAAAACAACTTTCCGACGAAAACAAGGCCCTGAAAGAACAACTCCTGAACCGCTTCAGCTTTACCAATATCGTGGGGGAGAATAAAACCGTTCTCGACATCTTTCAGAAAATCGAAAAAGTCGCCCCCACAGAGACCACGGTGCTCATCTGCGGAGAGAGCGGGACCGGCAAGGAACTTTTTGCCGGGGCCATCCACGCCCGCAGCCAAAGGGCCTCCAAACAGTTGGTGGCCCTGGACTGCAGCACCCTCTCGCCCACCCTCCTGGAAAGTGAACTCTTCGGCCACGTCAAAGGGGCTTTCACGGGTGCGGTCAGGGACAAACCCGGAGTCTTTCAAATGGCCAGCGACGGCACTCTGTTCATGGACGAGGTCTCCAACCTGACCCTGGAAATCCAGGGCAAACTCCTCAGGGTCCTGGAATCAGGGGAGTATAAACCAGTTGGGGCCAACAGTCCCAAGACTACCAGCACCCGGATCATAGCCGCCACCAATCAGGACCTGCAGCACCTTGTGGAACAGGGTAAATTTCGAAACGACCTCTATTACCGCCTGAACGTCTTCCCCGTTTACCTGCCTCCCCTTAGGGACCGACGCGACGATGTCCCCAAGCTGGCCTACCACTTTCTCAGGCATTACAGCCGGAAAACGGGGAAAAACATCAAGGGGTTCGCCGACGATGCCCTGGAGATGCTGACCAACTACGATTGGCCGGGAAATGTCCGCCAGTTGAAGAATGTAGTGGAAAGACTGGTCATCATGTCTGATGAACGGGTCCTGGATCTGCTCAATCTGATGGATCAGCTCCGCTCGGGCCATGTCCCCGGCCGGAATTCCGTGCCACAAACCCAGGCCGAGCTTCAGGCCCGGAAAGACAGCATCTTAACGGAACAATTCCTGCCCCTGCAAAAGGCCTTTCTGATCAAAGCCCTCAAGGAATCCAGGGGGAATATAGCCAGGGCCGCTGCAACGGTTGGGATCAAACGGCCCAACTTTCACGCCATGATCAAAAAACATCACATCCAGGCTGAGGCCTATCGCAACCCGCAGGAAGGTGGACCCGGATCATAACTCTTGGGTCTGCGCGATTAGCTGTTCGCTTCTGAATCAGATTGTTCAAGACCATAATTATTTAATATAGTTAAGGACATGCGGTCCACATGTTTTGTAGTTGGTTTGAAGTTCCTATCTGCCAGTTTGATCAGACAATAGAGACTTCGTACTTACCGAATAACCAATCCCTTGGCAGAGAGATTCTTCGTTCGCGGACTCACTCAGAATGACAGAGAGAGGAGAGCTCTGTGAATCCTCATCGTAAGGCACTGAAGTTTCTACCTCGATCAAACTGACAGCAATCGACCTCAACAATAAGACTTAAAGCACAGCTGTTTATTCTCATAAATATTAAATACAACGCTTAAAGCTTGACCACCTCTTACGTTTTGAATTTAGAATTTTTGACATTCGAATTTGTTTCGAATTTCGTGCTTCGAATTTCGATATTAAGCCCTACCTTTAAGTCAACCCAATTATTTTAAACAGCTAGGTGGTATTATTGGAAAGACGACACGAAGTCGTACTTAACCTAAATCGCTTCTTCCAAAGCTTCACTGAGGCTGTTCGCTGACACCTTCCTCACATCCACCCCGGCGTTGGAAAAGACGTAACCCGGCCCTTTGTGTTTCAGGTCTTCCTGCACCAGCACGCGATCGACCTTTTTCTGAACCAGCCATTCAGCCACCCGAATGCCCTTTCCCCGATCCAGGTGCTGGTAGGGATTTTCCAATATTTCCTGTTTGCTGATGTTTTTTTCATCCAGATGCTGCTCCACGACGGCAAAGTATGGAGCTTCGCCGAAATGCCCGCTCAACTGTCCATCGGAATCGATCAAAGGCAAGGCGATCCGCCGATATTTGGATGTATCCGGTTCATAATGAATGATCACCCGTTCCACATGCGGGATCTTTTCCAGGATATGTTCTTCGATCCGGTCGCTGATCCGATGGGCCTTCTGCAGATCGTCCGTTCTGAGCACGATATGGGTCTGGATGAATCGAAACCGGCCTGCGTTGCGGCCGACCAGGGAAACGACCTCTTTGACCAGGGGCTCGCTTTCTATAATCTCGCGGACCCTATCCAGGGTTTTAGCATCAACGGAGGCGTCGAGGAGCACGCGCATGCCGTCTGTCAAGAGTTCCCAACCGCTTTTGGCGATGAAGACGAGGACCAGGATGGCCGCCATCTGATCGATGTCCAGATTGAGGAATTGGAACTGAAACCCGAAGTAATTCAGGATGACCGCTCCCAGGACGATGAGCGAAGAAAATACGTCGACCTGCCGGTGTTTTCCTTCTGCCAGCAAGGTCGGCGATTCGGTTCGGCGGCCAAGCTTCAGACAGTACCGGCCGAAGAGCCAGATCAGGACGATCGACAGCAGCAGAAAAACAATGATGCTCAGAGAGATATGGGGATGATCGCCGGCTCCAAAGAGGACCTGCCGTACAATTTCATACCCGGCAAAGAAAATGAAGAAGGCCACGAACACCGAGATGAGGTTTTCAATCTTGTAAAGGCCCAGGGGAAAGCGGCTGGTTTTCAGGGTGGAAAGCCGAAGCCCGCCGTAGATGGCTGCCGAGGCCACGGAATCTGTTGCCGAATCGATGGCCCCGGCGGCCACGGCCAGACTGCCCGAGACCTTGGCCAGAATGCCTTTCATTCCGGCCAGGCCAAGATTGAGCAGGAATCCGTACAGGGCGATCCGCTGAATCTGTCTGGTCTCTGCAGACTGGTCAGGCTGCTGTGAAGGTGTGTTTTGTGTTTGTGACATCGATCAAGGCTCTGCAGCAAGCCAGGCCGGCAGGCAGGCGGCATACACAGCGTTTTTATATCTGCTACTGATCAATATTTTTGACCGAAAGAAAAGGGTTTGTATTCTTTTCCAGCGCAAA
>JAIPER010000109.1 GCA_021737115.1 Desulfohalobiaceae bacterium | reverse complement strand
ACCGGTTCGAAAAGAGGGTGCCGATCCTAAAAACTGGAGTTTCTCCATTGATCAAACTGGCAAAGACGGACTTCAGCATGATGAATTAAACTTCAGGCCAATAAATTCTTATATATTAATTAATTATATGTCAGGCCTGCCAGAGGCAGGGCTGACACCTGAAACCTGTGAAATGTCCAATTTTAAAGTCAAATAAATCATTTTAAGCAGTTAACTCTGATAATTGGTACAGGTAAACGAAGTCTGTACTTACGGTCTCAAGAAACTTGTTTGGGCCGCAGGGTCAACACGGGCATGGGAGCGCTTTTAACGACCTTTTCCGCAACCGAGCCGAAGAGTATACGGTCGATCCCTTTTCGTCCGTGGGTGCCCATGACGATAATGTCTATAGAATTCTTATCGGCAAAGTCCAGGATTTCTTCAGCGGCATATCCGGTTAAAACTTTTCCGCTGACCTGAACCTCGGAAAAGTTCTCGTTTAAGAACTTGTCCATGGTCTCTTCAGCTCCGGAAATGATTTCCCCGACAAAATTTTCAATGGAGCTCGGGGCGACCTGGAAGCCTATGTAATGGGCCAGGGTAGGGGCCACGTAGATGACCATGACCTCAGCTTCAAAGGCCTTGGCCAGGGTCTGGGCGTACGCGGCGATCTGGGGGCTGTACTCGGCAAAGTCTACAGCACATAAAATTTTTTTCACCTCAGGCATAAGCCCTCCTCTCTGTGATGTCTTGGATAAAATTTTGCCCTTTTGAAGAAGCCTACGATATTCTTAAAAGAAAATCAAGGGCCTGGCATTTCCCTTGGCTGTATCGATGATATCGGGAGGTCCCTGCCTATTTTTTTCAAAAAATAGAGGCACTTGAATGCTGAATGGACTTTGGTCTCACTTGGCCGAAGGGCAGTAACCGCTTACAATGATTGAGCAGTGGACAAAAAATGTCCGGAATCCCGATCAAATGATAACGGATGATGCAGGTCGCGGCTGTTCGATGGCCTGGGCAGGTAAGTTTTTCGTGATTTCACGAGTCAAAGGGGCCAGGGTCCGGTTGTCGAGGGCTGTGAGGGGAATCGCTTCCGGATGCAGATTGTGCAGCCGGTTCTTTTGTTCAGGGACTGTCCGGTCCCATTTGTTCAGGACCAGAATCCTGGGAAGCTGCTCCAGCTTGAGTTCCTGCAGGATGTTGACGACCGCCTGGCACTGTTGTTCCACTTCCGGATGAGAGGCGTCGGCCACGTGCACCAGGATGTCGGCGGAATCGAGTTCCTCCAGGGTGGCCATAAAGGCCTGCTGCAGGTATTCCGGAAGGTAGCTGATGAAGCCGACGGTATCCGCCAGGATGACTTCCCTGTCTTCGGGAAAGCGAAGCCGGCGATTGGTTGGATCCAGAGTGGCGAAGAGCTTGTCTGCGGTGTAGACCGAACTCTGGGTCAGGGTGTTCAAGAGGGTGGATTTGCCGGCATTGGTGTAACCGACCAGGGCGACGATGGGCAGACCGGCCTTATTGCGTCTGGCCCGGGTGGCTTTGCGCTGTTGACGGACTTTGACCAGTTCCTGTTTGACCTTCGTCCTTCTGGCCCTGATCCGCCGGCGATCCATCTCCAGTTTGGTCTCCCCGGGGCCTCTCCCCCCGATGCCTCCGGCCAGTCTGCTCAGGGCCCTGTTTTTCCCGACAAGTCTGGGCAGGGTGTAGTCGAGCTGGGCCAGTTCCACCTGGAGTTTGCCTTCCCGGCTGGTGGCGTGCTGGGCAAAGATATCCAGAATGACCTGGGTCCGGTCCAGGATCTTACGTTCGGTGATTTCGGCCAGGTTTCGCATCTGGGCCGGGGAGAGTTCGCAGTCGAAAACCAGGGTGGACGCCCCGGCCTGCAGGGCCAGGACCTCCAGTTCCGCCAGCTTGCCTCTGCCCAGAATGTAATTGGGATTGACCCGCTTGACTCGCTGGATCAGGGTCTCTGTGGGCGCCAGACCCGCAGTCAACAGGAGATCCCTCAATTCGGTCAGGGAATCGGCCTGGGTCTTTTTGGCCTGGGTGCCGACACTGATAAGCACGGCCTTTTCCTTGTCTTCTGCCGTGAGGAGTCTGGTGCTGGTGCTCAGCTCAGACTCCAGGGCCTCGATCTGGGCTGAAAAGTCTATCCTGTTCCGATCAAAGGGCAGCATCTCCGAAACCAGGTAGGGATCTCTGCCTGCGTTGTAAGGGAGCAGGTGGGCCCACTGGAACTTATCGGGATCGCCGTTTTGCAGGATGGTGAAGACGCCGATGGAATCAAGCCGGAGAAAAACCATGTCCATGAGGTCTTCTTCGGAGAGCCCGGATGAGCCCAGGTGAGTGTGCAGAAGACGAAGACCGCGCAGTCGGCCGGAAGTCTGCCGCTGTCTGCCCAACTCAGGGATGAGGATTCTTCCCCGGTCACCGGCAATGACCATTTCCGGTCTGCCCTGGCGGTTGATCAACAATCCGATCTGCCGGCCGATGGCCTGGCTGAGTTCGGCCAGTTCCCTGGCCTGTTCAAGGCTGTAGCCCCCGGGTCCGGAAAAACGTCGGCCGTAGAGCCGGGTCAGGCTCTTTATCCTGCTCGGTTTGAGCCCTGCGGTATTACCTCTTATTTTGTATGCTATAAAAAGATTCTCCTGATCGACTGATCGAATGAATTGCTTAAAACACCGTTTTGTTGGTAGTCTTCCGTTGATACTTTGAGAATGAAGAAAGGCAGATGATTGCCCACGGATCACACTGATTGACACGGATAGTTTCTCTTTTTGCCTGCCAGCAATAAGAGGCTGGCAGACAAATGCCATCGCCATGCGGCATGGCAAAAAGCCTATTAGTTTGGATGTGTGTCGCCATAAGGCGATGACTCCTTTTGCTGCTGGGTCTTATTCCAGCAGCAAAAAAGTATTTTCATTATCCGTGTCAATCCGTGTGATCCGTGGGCTAAATTCTTCCTTCATGAGCTTGCTTCGTAGCCCAATGAAAGCAAAGTATAAGCGGAGGAGCACCGTTTTGTTCAGAGACACTGTCTGTAAGAGTATAATCTCATATTTTCATTTGGCAAGCCCCTTGGCGATGAGCCTGTCGTATTCCGAGATCAGGGCAAAGGTCTTGACGGCCATATCCCGCCTGAAGTCCAGGCTGATCCGGAAATCGTTAGTCAGACATTCCCGCTCAAAGTCGGGATAGAACTCCGGACCCGGGAGAACGACCAGGCTGTGGTAATTCTTGGCCCCGGCCCTGAGCAGCGTGGGGCCGCCGATGTCGATTTCCTCGACCAGGTCCCTGGGATTCTTCTTTTCTTCCAGGGCCCGGGCAAAGTCGTAGAGGTTGACGCAGATGAGATCAAAGGCTTTGATGGAGAGTTCCTCCAGGACCTGCATATGGGAGGACTGGTCCTTGTCGGCCAGAACACCGGCATGGATGCGGGGATGCAGGGTCTTGACCCGGCCTCCCAGGATCTCCGGAAAACCGGTGACCTCACTGACGGCAGTCACAGGGATGCCGCTGGCGCTGATTCGCTTTTTCGTCCCTCCGGTGGAGACTATTTCCACGTTTCCCCGGGCCAGGGTCTGGGAGAGCTCTTCGAGTCCGGTCTTGTCAGTGACGCTGATCAGGGCCCTTTTTATGGGGAGAAGATCCATCCTTACCTCCTATCCTTATGTTCGTCGGAAATTGGCAGACACCTGGTGCTTTTCAAATCTTGCAAAATTTTTTCCGGTTTGACAAGATAAACTGGAAGCTTACTCCAAACGGGAAAAGGACTCCTCGAGGTGGTCCAGCCAGATGTCCATGATGTTGTCATACTCGGCCGTGCCCTTGAGCACGGTCTCGCTGGCGATGCCCTCTCTGGCCGGCTTGCGGCGGACGATCTTACGCGGACGCGTCTCGCTTTCGCGGGCGGTTTCCCAGCTTGCGGGTGAGGCCGGTGTTTTGAACGTGCGCTCGTTGATCCAGTGATCCGAGAACGAAACCTCGAAACTGTGAACCAGAAGCCGCCTAACCCGGGACTACACATGATCGGCAGAAAGGAAGCCATTGATCTGAAAGGATTTTCCGGCTTCGAAGAGCTCCCCTAAATCGGATGCCTGCTCAGGCGGGGTGTCTACCGTAAGTAGTTTGTAAACAAGATTTACAATTTACATAAATCATGCTATGCTTGGTTCATGATCACCCGTGATGTTGAAAAAGCGATCCAGCAACAGCTGAGGGGATTCCCTGCTGTGACCATAACCGGTCCCCGGCAGTCCGGCAAAACCACCCTGTCCAGGCTCGTATTCGCTCAAAAACCGTATGTTTCCTAGGAAGATCCGGATGTCAGCGCGGCCCCTGGCCGCGCTGACATATAATTATTTAATATATAAAGAATATGTGGCCCACATGTTTTGTAATTGGATTGAAGTTCCTATTTGCCAGTTTGATCAGACAATAGAAACTTCGTACTTACCGAATAACCAATCCCTTGGCAGAGAGATTCTTCGTTCGCGGACTCACTCAGAATGACACTATTGAGCCTTTACCTTTGCTTGTCATTCTGAACGAGTCTTCCGTCGAGTGAAGAATCCCTTTTCTTCAGCAGGTCTGCTTTTTTGAAAACAAATGAAGTTTCATATGAGGCAAAGGGCATTGGATGATCCAAGGTCCTTTCTGGGCCGTTTCACTGATGGAGCGGTTTTTGACGAGGTGCAGCGAGCGCCGGATTTACTCTCCTATTTGCAGACGCAGGTGGATGCGGACGGACGTATGGGCTTGTTCCTGCTCACAGGTTCCCAGCACTTTGGATTGATGTCCGGCAACTCCTCAATGTTCAGAACCTGGGTGCATTCCAGCGTTTTTTGCGGCTCTGTGCCGGACGGAGTGGACACCTGCTCAATCTGTCCTCTTTGGCAAACGACTGCGGCATCACCCATAATACGGCCAAAGCCTGGATAAGCGTCCTGGAGACCAACTACATCCTGTTTCAACTCCGGCCGCACCATGCCAATTTTCGAAAACGACTGGTCAAGTCCCCAAAAATGTATTTCTACGATACCGGCTTGCTCTGCTGGCTGCTGGGAATTCAAGAGGCGGATCAGCTATACCCATTGTGTACCGAGCAAAACCGCAAAAGAAGCAAAAAGCCCGCTGGACCATTGATTTTCATAGCTCAGCATGAGTCTGGCATGCTTTTTGCTTTTTATGGCTAATACTCTTTTTCCGGTATTGGCGTGACGAATCCTTTCCATCAATACCTTGTTCGCTGTCTGAAAAACCAAAACCCCAGCACCCTTGACAATGTTCACATATTTGTGTACATTATGACCATGAAAACGATTTCGTTTTACCGGACGGCGTCAGGGAAATGCCCTGTCAAGGAACATTTAGATGCTCTGACAGATATCCAGGCGACAAAGGTAGCATGGGTGTTGAAATTGATTCGAGAGATTGACCAGGTTCCATCTAAGTACTTTAAAAAACTGGTCAATACAAACGATATTTGGGAAGTCAGAATTGATGTCGGAAAAGATACTTTCCGTCTCCTTGGTTTCTTTTATGGTCAACAGGCAATAATTTTGACCAACTCGTTTCAAAAGAAGAGCCAGAAGACTCCCACAAAGGAGATACAATTAGCAGAAAGCCGAAAGAAAGAATACCTGAATAGGAGGCAGACCGATGGATGATCTGGATAAATATATTGAAACAAGAAAAAAGCAAAGCTCTAAATTTGCAAAAAATTTTGACAAAGGATATGAGCAATTTAAAATTGGGGTTCTTCTGAGGCAGGCCCGCCATGAAGCCGGTCTCACTCAGGAAGAAGTCGCAAATTTATTGAACACAAAAAAATCAGCTATTTCTCGCATCGAAAATCATGCTGAAGACATACGCCTCTCAACTTTGGTGAACTATGCACAAGCTGTGGGTAAAAACCTTCATCTCGAGGTGGCCTAATGGCAGCGAACCATGAACTGGTGCGGACGCGAAGGGGCGGCGTGCTTCATCGGAAAGTCCATAGCAGGTCGTTAGTCACTGTCGCGCGCCGCAAAGTTCAGGCGTTCGGCACTGCCACAGGAGATATGTGACTCATTATGGGGTTACTGTTTGAATGGGATCCGAAGAAGGCACGGTTGAACCTCAAAAGGCATGGAGTTTCTTTTGACGAGGCAAGCACGGCGTTTCGTGACCCTTTGTCACAGACTATTGAAGATCCCTTGCATACTGAAAACGAGGAACACTTTGTCCTAATTGGGCGATCCATTCAAGGACGGCTTCTGATTATCATCCATACGGACAGAGTCGAGCGTATACGTATTATCAGCGCCAGGCTGGCGACAAAAAATGAGAGGTTAAAATATGAAGAGAATGAAGAATGATCCAGATTTGCTGGAAGAATACGATTTTACTGGAGGAGTCCGGGGAAAATATGCAAAGCGATATGCGGAAGGCACCAACGTCGTCGTTATTGATCCCGATGTGGCTGAGTATTTCCCCGACCATGAATCAGTCAACGAGGCTCTACGAGGTCTGACTGAAATTATTAAAAGACAGAAGAGGGCCGAACGTGGGCATGAGGGACGCTCGTAAACTCGCGCCCCTCATGCATACGTTAAAAGCTGAAATGTGACATCTGAAAAATGGTTTTTGGCCCATCCTGCAATTGCCAAAATGGCCAAATAGCAAATTAGAATTAAACAAGTCAGGTCCGAGGTCGGTCGGAAGGCAGGTCCGAGGTCCACTCTACCGTGCTGGAATTTTTGTATAAGTGATCAAAATCAGGTCCTGTGGACGTCTTGGAATCATCATTTTAGGGTAGAAATCATCACTTTAAGAATATTTCATGAACAACGTTGCCCAGAGCCAATAGATACTTCTTGTCCAATCATGTATGGCACACCCCGGTGAAACCCTGATGTCCAGGAACACCCAGTTAAATTGCAAGAGATTGAACCGGGTAAACCTTCGGTGTTGTTTCACTGGGTAAATCACTGCGAATAGCAGGATTTCATCGGGGACTGAAAACAGGCTCCCCTTGTGTTTTTTCGCGAAATATAAATAGGTTACGTAGGTTCGACCCAGGACCGTTTTTATCTGCTTTCTGTCCGACGCTTCGCGCCTTCCATCAAGCGGATTCAGGCGACAATCCCTTAGACAAGCAAGCGTGCCACCGGGATTACGCTTGATCCGCCGCCCCGTTCTATCTCTTGGATCTTGACAAATTGCAAAGCTATTGTACAATTGTCATACAAACAAGTCCTGGAGGGAAACGATGGAAATTGTAATTGACACTTCTTCATTAATATCGGTTATCGTCGGTGAGCCCGAACGGAAAAGGATCATCAAATTCACAACAGGGAATACACTTATCGGGCCCGGCTCTATCCCGTGGGAAATTGGTAACGCCTTTTCGGCAATGTTCAAACAAAAAAGGCTGACACTGTCAGAAGCTGAAAAGGGACTATCAATTTTTAGAGGCATCCCCATTCGGTATATCGATCCAGATTTTGTTAAAGCATTAAAATTATCCCAACAGGCCGATATTTATGCATACGATGCTTATTTTTTGGACTGTGCGATCAGACATAGGGCGCCGTTATTGACACTGGATCGAAAGCTGATGGCATCTGCCCATAATCTCAACGTTGAGACTTTGGAGGTATAAAATGCAAGTTTACACATATTCTGAAGCACGGCAAAAACTTGCCATGATTCTTGATCAAGCGGAAAACACAGGAAAAGTGATAATCCGAAGGAAGGACGGCAGAACCTTCGCATTGGTTCCGGAAAAAATCGTTTCTTCTCCCTTAGATGTTCCAACAATCAAAGCCAAAATTACCACACAAGAAGTAGTGGATATTATTCGAGAAGGAAGGGAAAGGTAGCATCATCATTTTAGGGTAGAAATCATCACTTTAAGAATATTTCATGAACAACGATGCCAAGAGCCAATAGATACTTCTTGTCCAATCATGTATGGCACACCCCTGGTGAAACCCTGATGCCCAAGAACTCCTTCGGTGTTGAGCACGTAGAAACAATAGGGTGAAACAGATCCAATTAGGATTCAGTCGAGCTTCTGAAGTCGATCTTAATCCATTGTTCAAGAAGCCCGGCTAAAGAATTGTGGGTGAAGTATGTGGAACTATAGAATAGTTCGGAAGAAACATTTAAGCGTCGATTCCGCAAATAAAAAGGAAAAGGTATATTATACTTATGCCATACATGAAGCGTATTACGACAGTAGCGGATATGTTGGAGCAATCACCCAGGATCCGATCGAGCCCTTTGGGGAAAACGTAGAAGAACTACGACATTCTTGGGTAATGATGGCTGAGGCATTTGGTATGCCAATACTTGATTTTGACGACATTCCAGAAATTGGATATGAAAGATATGAAGACCCAGTAGCGTCTGTACTTGACGAAAGAATAAAGGAAATGGACTCAGGTGACGCTAAGGGGATCCCATGGGAACAAGTAAAAAGGGATATGGAAGAGAAATTTGGTCCATTTAACGAAGAAGAATATCAAAAGCAGGTAGAAGAGGAGAGGGTAGAAAAGGAAAAAATACACAGTGAAACCTTTGTCGGGACGCCGACATCGGAAGGGCTCATCAACATAATATGCTCCGATTATCGGGAATTCATAAAACGAGATAGAACTGAAAATGCTTGGAAATACAAAGCAGGGAATGCTGAACCTGGCACTTCAGCGGCCGCAAAAAAACCGCGCCGCTGATTTTTTCGTTGGCGGGCAAATTGGTAGTCCTCCGTTAATACTTTGAGAATTGCTCATAAAAAAATCAAGAAAAAGAATGTTGTCCATGAATGCTCACCCCAGTTAACTCCCATAAATGGGCTCCGGTTAACGGGGCAAGCGAATGGGCTCGAATGACTATTAACCAGTGGTCAGCGATCAGAGGTCAGTAAGACGGTGCATCGGTATATCGGGGATTCAGAGAAAAGGATCTGCGTTCTTACTCCTACTGAGTAACCGATTCACAGATTTACTGATTCACTGCACCGGGAACCTGCTGATCACAGGCAGGAAGGCTTCATCCCGCTGTCGCGGGGAAAGAGCTCCACCGCAGGTGATTAACCTTTCTTCGGGCCGACCTGCCCCATGAAACACACGAAGTGTCCTGCGCAGCAGGGTTTCATCAGGGTCAGGCCTGTAGAAATTAGTGAAAATTCGTGGAGATTAGTGGATAAAAACCTTCTGCATTCCCTTCAATTTAGAAACTTGCGGTTTTCAAAGTATAAGCGGATGAGCATCGGCAAATTGGGAACTTCAAAAAAACCGAAATACTGGGAAAAATACTACTGGAGTAAAACATGAGCGAGAGCCAGAGTAAATTGCACAAGAATGTAGCGGACCTTTTCGATACTTATCGGCGGCTAATGCCCGAGGTCGGCGATACTTATGATGCCCTGCCCGGGGAAGTTTACAAAGACGGGGCATTAAGTGGGAAGGTTAAGCGTTTAATGGCCTTGTCGGGTGCACTGGTGCATGGTTGCAGGGCCTGTATTGTTTTCCAAACGGAACATGCGTTGAACCTGGGTGCAAGTGTGGAGGAAATCCTCGAAGCGTGTTCGGTGGCCATAAGCTTGGGCGGAACGATGGCCGCAGGCGAAACGACTCGGGTGGTCCAGTATCTTCAAGAAA
>JAIPER010000108.1 GCA_021737115.1 Desulfohalobiaceae bacterium | reverse complement strand
AAATTTTATCAAATAGATACCAGAAGTTGCCCAATAATGAAACCCCTGGCGTACATGTTCTCTAAAAAGTTACGATAAAGTGAATACGTAAGCATCGGTTATGCCAACTTCTGGTATGCCAACTTCTGGTATGGTAAGGAGTCATTGATGGATTTCCCCGTTATCAGCTTGATCACCTTCTTTCCCCTGATCGGGGCCCTGGTTGTCCTTTTCATGCCCAACCTGGACAACAAAAGCGCCGCCCTGCTTTGGAAAACCGGGTTCGCCTTTTCCGTGGCCGAGTTCGTCCTGTCCCTGCCCGTGCTCATTGCCTTTGATTCGGGTACGGCCGGGATGCAGTTCGTGGAACACCTCCCCTGGATCGAGAGCCTGGGCATCAGCTACTATCTGGGCATCGACGGCATCAGCCTCTGGCTGGTCATTCTGACCACCTTCTTCGTGCCTCTGTGCATCCTCTGCTCCTTTACCTATATCCAGAAACGGATCAAGGAATACATCATCAGCTTTCTTGTTCTGGAAACGGCCATGCTCGGGACCCTGGTCTCCCTGGACCTGATCCTGTTCTTCGTCTTCTGGGAGCTCATGCTCATTCCCATGTTCCTCTTGATCGGGGTCTGGGGCGGGAAGCGGCGGATCTACTCCGCGGTCAAGTTTTTCCTGTTCACGGCCGTGGGCAGCATCTTCATGCTGGTGGCCATCATCGCCCTCTACTTCTATAATCTGGAGACCACCGGCACGGGCACCTTCAACCTCCTGGAGCTCTACAAGCTCCAGATCCCCGGGTCCATGCAGCTCTGGCTCTGTTCGGCCTTTTTCCTGTCCTTTGCCATCAAGGTGCCCATGTTCCCCTTGCACACCTGGCTTCCGGACGCCCATGTCGAGGCCCCGACCGCAGGCAGCGTGGTCCTGGCCGGAATCCTCCTGAAGATGGGGGCCTACGGCTTCATCCGCTTCGCCATGCCCCTGTTTCCCTACGCCACCCATCAGTTTGTCCCGATCATCGCCGGTCTGGGGGCCGTGGCCATCGTCTACGCGGCCCTGGTCTCCTGGGTCCAGCCGGACATGAAGAAACTGGTGGCCTTCTCCAGTGTCAGCCACATGGGCTATGTCATGCTCGGCCTCTTCGCCCTGAACATCCAGGGCATCGAGGGCGGCATCTATCAGATGCTCAACCACGGGCTGTCCACCGGGGCCCTCTTTCTTCTGGTGGGCATGATCTACGAGCGCCGCCACACCAGGCTCATGGAGGACTTCGGGGGGCTGGCCAGGGTCATGCCGGTCTTTGCCACCTTCTTGATGATCGCCACCCTGGCCTCGGTGGCCATCCCCGGAACCAACGGCTTCGTGGGGGAGTTTCTGATCCTGCTCGGGGCCTTCAAGTCCTACCCCTTCTGGGCGGTGATCGGCACCTCCGGGGCCTTGTTCGGGGTGATCTACATGCTCTGGATGTACCAAAGGGTCATGTTCGGGCCTGTTGACTCCTCCAAAAACTCGGGACTGTCCGATCTGACGCCCCGGGAAATCGCGATCATGGTACCGGTGGCCGTTCTGATCATCGTCATGGGCTTCTTTCCGGGACTGTTCCTGCGCAAGATGGACGCCTCGGTCAACCGCTACGTCCAGATGTTTGAAACCCGCTATGCCCTGCACCTGGAACAGGCCGAGCCGATTTCCCCGGTTGCGGCGCACCTGGCCGGGAAGGGCCATGAATAGCCTTTGAACAGCCGACATACAAAAAAGAATCTTCTAAGTCCAAAGAAATTATACTATTATCCGGTTTGCGCCTTGGCAAACCGGATAAAGGAGTGAGAGAATGAGTCCGGAATTTATCCTGCCCGCGGTCAACCTCCAATGCATCCTGCCGCAGATCCTGCTCTGTCTGACCGCATTGGCGGTTCTGCTCATCGATGTCTTTCTAAGCGGGAAAAAAGCGAACCTCCTGGCCCTGATCAGCCTGGCGGGGACGGTCTTCGCCACCCTGACCCTGTTCTCGAGCCAGGGGGTGAGCGACACCGCCTTCTCCGGAATGATCCTGGTGGATGGCTTCACCTTTTTTCTGAATCTGACCATTTGCCTCATTCTGATCATGACCGTCCTGGTCGGCATGAACTACCAGCGGTTCTTCGAGGGAATCAATTGCGGAGAGTACTATTCGCTTCTGCTTTTCTCCGCAGTGGGCATGATGTTCATGGCAGCTGCCGGGAACCTCATCCTCCTCTTCGTGGCCCTGGAGTTGATGTCCGTGGCCATCTACGTCCTGGTGGGCTTTCACAAGACCCAGCTGCGCTCCGTGGAGGCGGCTCTGAAGTACTTTCTGCTGGGGGCCTTCGCAGCCTCCTTTCTGCTCCTTGGCTTTGCCTTCCTCTATGGGGCCACCGGAACCATGGATATCCTGGCCATGACCGAGTACATCCGGACCAACCCGGAGGTTCTGCAATCCGGCCTGCTCCTGGCCGGGGCCCTGTTGACCGTGACCGGACTGGGCTTCAAGATCTCCATGGTCCCCTTTCACATGTGGACACCGGACGTCTATGACGGGGCCCCGACCGTGATCACCGGCTTTATGGCCACCGGAGTCAAGGCTGCGGCCTTTGCCGCCCTGGTCCGGATCTTCATGGTCCCCCTTTCTTCCCTGCCCGTGGACTGGACCATGATCTTCTGGGTGGCCGCGGTCTTGACCATGACCGTGGGCAACTTCATCGCCCTGGCTCAGGACAGCATCAAGCGCATGCTGGCCTACTCCGGCATCGCCCATGCCGGCTACCTGCTCATCGGTGTCGTGGCCGGAGGCGAAATGGCCCAGGCCGGGATCCTCTTCTATCTCCTGGTCTACGCCTTCATGAATATCGGCGCCTTCGGCGTTCTGGCCCTGCTCGGCAAAAAAGAGACTGAATACAACACTTTGAACGATTTCAGCGGCCTGGGCCTGAAATATCCCATCCTGGGGCTGGCCATGGTCGTCTTCATGTTCTCCCTGGCCGGGATTCCGCCCACCGGGGGCTTCATGGGCAAGCTGTACATCTTCTCCGCGGCCATCGAGTCCGGCTACGTCTGGCTGGTGGTCCTGGGAGCCGCAAACAGCGTGGTGGCCATCTATTACTACCTGCGGGTCATCGTGGTCATGTACTTCAGAGACGGCACCGGCGAGCAGGCGGCCTTTCCGGTCCCCTCCCCGGCCATAACAGTTGGCCTCAGCCTGGCTGCGGCCGGGATCATCGTTCTGGGGGTCTTTCCCTCCTCCTTCTGGGACCTGGCCCGGAACTCGGTCTTCCTATATTAACCCAGTGTGCCATTACCGTTAAAATGAGCGGGAGGACCATTGAGATTATACCCATAATTTCCCTCTTGCTATCTTCATAAATATATTTCAATATATACTGATTCACTGACATGATTATCTCCAAAGACGAATGGCAACGAGGAGGACATTTTTTTATTTAAGGAGCAAGGTGAATCAGTATGAAATATCTGGTGACCATTCTCATCGTCCTGGCGGTCCTGATAGCGGGAGCCTTTCTCTATGCCTGGTCCGGCCTGTATAACATGGCCGCCAGCAAACCCCACTGGAATCTGACCTCGTCATTTATCGAGATGGTCCGGGATCGCTCCATTGAAACCCACAGCCAGGATATCCAGAGGCCGGGCGCCGGCGGGACCGAGCTCAAGGACACCTTTTTTTCCCACTACCACGGGATGTGCCGCTTGTGCCACGGTGCCCCGGGATACCGGCCCGAGGAATTCGCCATGGGCCTGTACCCGAAACCCCCGGAAATGACCTCCGGGGAAATCCAGACAGAGTTCAACCAGGTCGAGATTTACTGGATCGTGGAGCACGGCTTGAAATTGACCGGAATGCCCGCCTTCGGCCCCAGCCATGACGAAGAGGACCTGTGGGGGCTGGCTGCCCTGGCCAGAGCCATGCCCGGGATGAGCCCGGAGCAGTATAATCAGCGGGTCCAGAGGGCCGGTCCGCATGCAGGAAGCGGGCAGAGCCATGAAGAGCCTGAAGGGGAATCGGGTTCAGGCCGCCACGGCGAGGGGGAAACTGAAGGACATGGCGAAACTTGAAGAAATATGCCTGCAATTTTTTTAATCAATGATCACGGAGATAATAAAGATGCGCTACGTACTCTCGATCCGCAAACCCGTGGCCATGGTCATGATTCTGGCCTTTGTCAATCTTATTCTCTGTCTTGGTCCGGCCTCCGCGGCCATGATCGACACCTCGGACATGCTGCACAAGGAGAGCGGTCAGCTTGACAAACAACGGCTGCTGACCCTGCTGGAGCGCCAAGAGGTCCAGCAGAAGCTGCAGGCCTGGGGGGTCGACTCTGAAACGGCCAGGTCCCGCATCAATGGCCTGACCGACCGGGAACTGTCCCAATTCTCCCAAAAAATGGGTGCCCTTCCCGCCGGTGGCAGCGCCGTGGGAGCCATCGTCGGGGCCGGGCTGGTGATTTTCATCGTCCTGCTGATCACCGACATCCTGGGCTACACAAACGTCTTCACCTTTGTCAGGCGTTGATCTTGCTGTCTGGCCGGACCTTACAGACAGTCCTCTTCTTTCTTCTGGCGGTCCTTATGCCGGGTTGCGCCCTCAAGGGGGTCGACCCGGCCGGTTTTTCCAGCCCGGAACTGCCCGCCGCACGGCGCCTGGTTTCCGTCCCGTTCTTTGCCCAGGACAGGCTGCAGTGCGGTCCGGCCTCCCTGGCCGCGGCCCTGACCTGGAGCGGAGTTGAGGTTGGCCCTTTGGAGCTGAAACAGGAGGTCTACACCCCGGGCAGGAAGGGAAGCCTGCAGCCTGACCTCAAAACAGCCGCCCGGCGGCGCGGCCGTCTGGCCTATGAGATATCCGGCCTGCGGGAGCTGCTGCAGGAAATGGCCGCGGGGAACCCGGTCATCGTACTCCAGAACCTGGGCCTTACCTGGTTTCCCAAATGGCATTACGCCGTGGCCGTCGGCTATGACCTGAACAAGGGGCAAATCTTCCTGCACTCCGGCCGGCAAGAGGCGGCATCGCGTTCACTTGACCTGTTTTCCAAGACCTGGAAACGAAGCGGCTATTGGGGCCTGGTGGTGCTCAAGCCGGGGAGCCTGCCGGCAACGGCCGAGCAAAAACGCTATCTGCGGGCAGTTCTGGGGCTGGAGCAGGCGGGACAGCTTCAGGCGGCGACTAAAGGCTACGAAGCGACTCTTTCCCGTTGGCCGGACAGCCAGACCGCGGCCGTGGGCAGGGGCAACTGCCTCTATGGGCTGGGAAACCCGAAGGCCGCAGCGGATGCCTTTCAACAGGCGGCTGCGGTCCATCCCCGCAGCCCGGAAATTTACAACAACCTGGCCCAGACCCTGCTGGACCTGGACAAGATAAAGGAGGCCCTAACCGCAGCTCAAACCGCGATTCGTCTGGGAGGACCCCACCGGGAAATCTTCGAGCAGACACTACAAGAGATCCAGGCCGCGAAGGCCCCTTCAGAGTAACTTATAAATACCCGAAAACTCACCTTGAATCGCTCAAGACTACAGGTATATTTTGACTAATACTGATTAAAAAAAACAGCAGCTGCCCAAATCAGGACGGGTTAAAAGCTTGCGGTAAGACTTAAACAGATTCAATCAAAGGAGACATATCATGAGACCGTGGATCAAAATCATTGCGATTCTTTTTCTGACAGTCGGGCTCTTTGCCGGAACCGTGGGCTGCAACACCTTCGAGGGCATGGGGAAGGACATCCAATCTGCCGGGGAGTCCATCGAAAAAGAAGCCTCGGACTAATTTCGGACTCATTAGCCTGAAACATGCAAGGGATCGCAATCGCGATCAAAGGAAGAGTCGTATGGTAGCTCTGCAGCCTCTCTTGGCCCTTATTGCCGGAATCCTGATTCTGGTCATGCCCAAGTCCCTGAACTACATCGTTGCCGTCTACCTGATCGTCTACGGCATCCTCGGTCTATTTCCCGGTCTGACCGGCTAGCTGCCTTTCGGTTACCTGCTGCTCGAGTATCCGGTTTCATCCTTCAGACTCCGAGTTTGAAGGATGAAACCGGATATCAGTCCAGGTATTTGGGAACCTGCCTGATAGGTTCGGGGAGTTTCATCCCGGGCTGGATCATGACTGTGGTCGTACCGTGGGCCAGGAGGCGGCCGTCTTCATTTTCGATTCTGGCCTCGCCCAGGCCCAGGCTGCGGCCGAGCTTGATGCAGCTGCCCAGCCCGATGAGCCGCCCGCCCACTACCGGGGACAGGTAGTTGATCTTCAGTTCGATGGTGGTCATGCCCGCCTCCGGGTCGACTTTGGAAAACACGGCCCAGAATCCGGCGGCATCCAGGAGCGAGGCGCAGACCCCGCCATGCACCACGCCGAAGGGCTGGAGATGTCTTCGGTCCAGGCTGATTTCCAGGCGGGCGGTCCCCCAGCCCAGATCCAGGATGGCCATCTGCTGCAGGTCGAAATAGGGGTTGTCCGCGGACTGGATCTGTCTTATCCACTCAGGATTGATGGTCTTCATAATACTTCCGCTCGTCATAAATTGAGATTTTCGGTATTCGAAAGTCCTGGTTGTCGAGGCCTTCTCTTTGGTGTTTTTGCAATTTATTCCTCTCGTAAGTATCTATATGTATCTGCCATTAATAATTAAAAATTAACAATTGACAATTAACAATCACGCCCAGGCTGGAGAGGGGCAGATCGCTCTCCGGGTCCTTAACCCGGTCCAGGACCTTATCGATCTTTTGTTTCATTTCTTCATTCATGAAATAAGTATGACTCTGGCTCGCTTATCCGTCAAGTATACTGACGGAACAGAGAAAGAGGCGCTTCGAGAGCAATTGGTTCCGGGTCGGACCTTTTTTACTTTGCAAGCGTGAACTCTTTGATCTGGCGCCGCAGCTCCCTGACCCGCTCCGCGATATCCCTGGCCTTGGTGATACCGCTGACCATGGCCACCCGTCCGGCTCCGGCCTCCAGCACCTGGTCAATGTTTTCCCGGTTGATCCCGCCCATGGTGGTGAAAGGTATCTTCAAGCTTGGACCGATTTCCCGGATGGCCGAGGGTCCCAGGAAACGGCTGACCCCCTGCTTGGTCTCTGTGGGAAAGATCGGACCGATGTTGACGTAGTCGGCCCCCTGCCTTTCCGCGGTCAGGGCCTCGTCCAGGCTGTGGCTGGAGGCCCCGAGAATCATCCCCGGTGCGATGCGGCGGGCGGCCTCCAGGGGGAGATCCTCCTGACCCAGGTGGACCCCGTCGGCCCCGGCCGCCAGGGCTACGTCCAGATGATCGTTTACGATCAACAGCGCATCGTGAGCCCGGGTGCGCCGACGGAATTCGACCGCCATCTCGTAGAGGTCCTTCTTATCCCAGTGTTTTTCGCGCAGCTGGACGATCCTCGCCCCGCCCTGCAGCAGGCCTTCCAGGACATCCAGGTTGCTTCGCCCTAAAGACAAGTCCTGGCAGGTCACCGGGTAGAGATCGATCTGCCCTATTCTCGC
Organism: Desulfohalobiaceae bacterium; assembly: GCA_021737115.1. Taxonomy (GTDB): domain Bacteria; phylum Desulfobacterota; class Desulfovibrionia; order Desulfovibrionales; family Desulfothermaceae; genus JAABTT01. The sequence goes on along the minus strand of JAIPER010000108.1, from coordinate 2,157 downwards.
AATGCGTTGTTCCCGGTTCATCATCTCTTGTTCATCCTCCCCCGACGAATCGAATCAGCTCCACCGCGTCTTTGTCCTTTAAAACAATCTGCTCGAAATCCTCGCGGCGCACAAACTCCATGTTTTTTTCCACGGCCACGCTGGCAGGATTGATCTTGAGCTCCTGCAGCAGCTCGGAAATACTGCAGGCCGTCTCCATGGTCCGCGGCTCACCGTTGACCTCAATGCGAACAGGCATGGTTCATTACTCCTTATAGCTGCCTTCATTTCAGAGGCATCTTGTTCTATTATTTAGTGATCATTCGTGGGTGCTCATCCGCTTATACTTTGCTTATCCAACTTTGCTTATCCATGGGATAGGAATCAAGTATAAGAAATGAAGAGTTTTGCCCACGGATCACACGGATTGACACGGATAGGTTTTCCTTTTTACCTGCCAGCAATCAGAGACTGGCAGGCAAATGCCATCGCCATGCGGCATGGCACAAAGGCAATTCTTTCGGAGTATGTTCTTCAATATCCGTGTCAATCCGTGTGATCCGTGGGCAATCATCTGCCTGTCTTCATTATCAAAGTATCAATGGAAGACTACCTATTCTTGAGTAGTCGAAAAAAATCTGTTGACTTCTTATCTCTGCAGAAAGGCGGAGTCCCAGTCTTTCCAGACCGGCACATATCCTTTAGCCTTGATCATTTCGGCCACCTCGGATGGGCTTCGCCTGTCGTCTACATCGAATTGGCCTTCGTAATCGCAATGCGAGACATAGCCTCCAGGTGCGGTTTTGCTGCCTGCGCTCATGTGGGTGATGCCCAACGGCACCAGGTTGTCCCGCAGCTCCCGGGGTTCACGGGTCGAGATGACCAGACCGGCGTCAGGCAGAAACAGTCTCAGGGCGCACATGAGCTGAACCATGTCGGCGTCCCCCACCGGAAAAGAGGGCTCGTACCCACCGGCCGCAGGCCTGAGCCTTGGAAAGGAAGCCGAGACGTGGGATTTCCAGTAATTCTTCATGAGATAGGCGGCGTGCATGGCCAGAAAGGCTCCCTCTACCCGCCACTCGGCCAGCCCCAAAAGCGCCCCGATATTCAGGCGCCGGAAGCCGGCCCGGCCGCCCCGGTCCGGGGTATCCAGCCGCCAAACGTAGTCCCGCTTGGGTCCGGCCGGATGAATCGCTTCGTAGCAGGACCGTTTATAGGTTTCCTGATAGACGGTCAGGCTGTCCACGCCGCTGTCAATCAGAGATCGATATGAATCAATGTCCATGGGGTAGACTTCGATGCCGATGGAGGAAAATTTTTCCCGGAGGCGGCTGGCTATGCGCCCCAGATACTCAACCCCCACGTGTCGGGGAGACTCTCCGGTCAAGAGCAGTACATGCCGGAAGCCGGCTTTTAGGAGCGCATCCGCCTCCCGGTCGACCTCCTCGAGGTTCAGGGTGGCGCGACGGATGGTGTTGTGCCGGTTGAAACCGCAGTAGACGCAGGAGTTGGCGCATTCACTGGAAATGTAAATGGGGGCGTACATCTGGATGACCCGCCCGAAACGCTGCCTGGTCAACCGGTGGGCCTCCTGGGCCATATCCTCGATCAGCAGCCCGGACGCAGCCGGGGAGAGCAGGGCCAGGAGGTCGTCAAATGATTTCCGGCTGGAGGCCAGGGCCCGCTCCGCATCCGACCGGGTCTTGGCTTCAATGGTTCCCTGGAGACCGTCCCAGCTCACATCCTGTATATAATCTTGAAAGTTCATGATTGAAATTCTATTGTCTTATGGCTTAAACATTTGCAAAGAGTTCTGAAATTCTAATCTCAGCTGTTTCGCAGAAATCCGGTCAAAGGTGAACTGGCGCTTGCCTGCCACTGCTCCTGCCGCGGCGCGGCCAGCCTGGCCAGATAGCCGGCTTCCACGCCCAGCCTGAAGGCGTCGGCCATGGCCACTGGGTCGCCGGCCACGGCAATGGCCGTATTCACCAAAACGGCATCTGCACCCATCTCCATGGCCTCGGCTGCGTGGCTGGGAACGCCCAGACCGGCATCGACCACCACCGGAATCCGGGCCTGTTCGATGATGATCTGGATGGAATCCCGGGTTATCAGCCCGCGGTTGGAGCCGATGGGCGATCCCAGGGGCATGACCGTGGCCGTGCCCGCCTCCTCCAG
>JAIPER010000107.1 GCA_021737115.1 Desulfohalobiaceae bacterium | reverse complement strand
CCATCCGCTGAGCAGCCTTGATACTGGTGACATTTGCTTCATAGCTTCCCTTGGCCTTCATCATGTCCGTCATCTCCTCCACCAGATTAATATTGGGTTTTTCCACAAACCCTTGTCCATCGGCATCCGGGTGGGACGGGTCATAGACCTTTTTGCCCTCCCGGGGATCGGACACGATTTGCTCCACCTTCACGCCCTGGGCCCTCTGCCGGCTCTGAATCTCCAACTCCTTCGAAAAACCGGTTTCCGCAGAGGTGAAAAGCACCGACTTCTTCTTATACGGTCCCCCCTCCGGGGTTCTGGTGGTTTCCATATTGGCCAGATTGGAACTGATGACGTTCATCCGGATGGTCTGGGCCTTCAGAGCCGAAGACCCGATATTCATGCTCCCCAAGATATCCATGGCCGCCTCCCTATGCTCTTTCCTGGATTACCATTTTCAACATACTGAACTTTTTATTCAAGGATCGGATGGCCGCTTCGAATCGGATCTGATTCCTGGACAAATCAACCATCTCCTGATCCAGGCTGACGCTGTTTTTGTCTCCAAACCCGCTCCTATCCTCATCGCGATACATATCTGCCTGAAAAGACGAAACATCATCTCCCAGACCAGTGGGAATATGTCGGGGATGGGTCACCGAGGTCTTGGCTTTGGACCCTGAAATCGCAGTCTGCAGTTTTTCCTCGAAATCCATTCGTTGGGCTGCGTAGCCCGGAGTTTCCGCATTGGCGATGTTCGAGGAAATCGCCTCCAGTTTCCGGGTTCGCAGTTCCAGGACCTTGTCCAGGACCTGGATGGTGGTGTCAAAAATCCCGTGCGTGCTCATATCCCTCCTTATCTATGCTTTAGCTCGTCATAAATTGAGCTTTTCATTCACAATTTCTCCGGCCAGATCCAGCCACTGGTTCTGTTCTTCTAGTTCGGTCAGCTCGTTGTAAAGCTTTAGCGCCCGCTGCCTTTGTTTCTGGCGGACAAATATCCGGATCAAGCGGTAACCGGCCTGCGCCCTGAAGCGGGGCTCTTGCAGCAGGGACTCATACAGGGGAACCGCCTCTTCCCGCTTCCCGGTCAGGAAGAAGGCCTCGGCTCTTTTGAGCACGATTTCCGGAATTCCCTGCCCCTTGGCCTTTACAGTGGCCCTGGAGAGGAAATGGTCCACCAGGCCGTACTGCTGTTGCTCAAAGAAAAAGAAACCGGCCAGGCGGTCCAGTTCCAGGGTTTCAGGCCTGTTTTTATCGAGCAGAATCCGGCTCGCTGGACGCAGCTTCTCCAGATTCAAAAGGGCGTCGGCATAGTGATACAAAACCTGGTCTTGTTCTTCGCCTTGCGGGTATTGCCGGAGATAGGATTCGGCATATTGTAACACCCGTGCATACCTTTTCTGCTGGTGATAGATCCGGATCAAGGGCAGGAAAACCACCTTTTTCCTTTTGTTTTCTTTCTCAAAATCCAGGATATAGAGGTAGGTTTCCGCCGCCTGATCGAAAAAACCTGCCCGGGAATAGCTCTTGGCCAAATCAAATAAAAAATCATAGGTGATCCGGGCCTGGGCCAGCAAATCCCTGTGTTTGGCCACCAGGGTCAGAGCCGGAAAGAATTCCTGCTCCTGAACCAGTTCTGCGACCACTTTCGGCAAAAGCTCCACCAACAGGGCCTGAGCTTCCGGCTGCAGGACCCCGGCCCAATAATCCTCGAAAAAGCGGCCCAGTAATTTTACCGCCCTGATATCCTCGCCTTGCAAGTGGCAGGCCAGAATCTGTTTGAAAAAGGCCTCTTCCCGGACTCTTCTGGTTGGACCCATTTCAATGATCCGGTCGTATTCGGACACGATCCGGTCCAAATCGGGTTTCGCCTCCTCCAGAAGATCCAGGTCCAGCAACTTCAACCAGGCCCGATACCCGGCCTCCCTGCCGGCCTCTTCTTCGTCCAGTTCCCAGAGCATAAGCCTGGCCAGGGTCCGCTCTCCCGCCCTCAACCTGGCCATGGCCGACCAGTAATCAGCCAGGGGCCGCTTGTCCGGGAACTCCCTTTTCAGGGTTTCGGACAGGAGAAAATAATACCTGGAGGCCTTTGCATACTGTTTCCCCTGATAGATGGAACTGGATAGCTTGGCCAGGGAGTGAGGATGCTCCTGCAGCAGTCTCAGATCAGAGGCCACCTTCTGGTAGAGGGCCGCAGCCTTGTCCAGGCGGCCGAATTCAGACTGGACGTCCGCTTCGCGCAAGGCGTACAGGCGAAAAGGGAAAGCGGTGCCCTTTTTTTCCCGGTTCAAAAGCTTGAGGGCCGACTTCTTTTTGTCCACGGTCAGAGCCAGTTCGGCCTGCAGCAAAGCATACCAGGGGGCCAGCCCGTCAACCCCTAAAAAGGTCTTTTCCTGTTCCTTCAAAAGAGCGTCCGCCTGGTAGGGACGGCCGGACAGGGCCTTTGCCTGGGCCAGGAAATAAGCTTTCCAGCCACTTATGGCAGCATCGTTTCCGGAATCCGTCTGAATCTGCTCCAACACCGCGTCGCTTTTGCTGTATTTTTTATTGCGAAGCAGGAATTCAGCCAGCAGGAGGCGGTACAAATCGGCCTGAGGGCTTTCGGAGTGCCTTGCCAGGAGATCGCGCAATCGTCCTGCAGCCCTGGTCCACGACCTGCTGTTTCCTTCCTTTATGAATCCGTCCGGCACGTATTCCCTATATTGCCTGACCAGGGGGCTGGGAAATCCGGGAAAGGAAAAACGAACAGGCAGCGAGAATTCTGCAGGCCACTCAAACTCCTGAAAAAAATCAATCCAGTGCCCTTTGTATCTTGAAGAAATCACCTGTTGGGCAGAAGCCCCGACCTCATCCGGTTTCAGCTTCCCGAGTCCCTGAGCCAGGATCGACGGCCTGCCGGCCAGTCCTGCCTTGTCCCAGAACACAAGCAAATCGAGCCGGTCATAGCCTTGATCATAATGGACATCCAGGAACTCGGGCATATTGTGAAAATACAGCTCCACAACACTCTGGCTGGATTTTTTCCTGGTCTTGACACTGGCCAGAATCTGGTCTCCGGGAATTTTCTCAAACGACTCGGCAAATCGAGTTCCTTCCAGGAGCACAAGGACCCTCTGGCCGGAATTTTCGACCTCGAACTCAGGAAGCCGGTCAAAGACAAAGGAAATCCGACTCATGGACTCCCTGTCGGAGCTGGACATTCCAAGCAGCTTTACAGGCTCGGCCTGAGAGTTGTCTGTCGGAAAACAGATGGCAGCAACAATCAAACCAAATATGAAGAGGGCTCTCTGCATCTACGTACACCTCGCTTAAACCCCAATGCAAAACAGAGGCCACTTCCATAGGTTATGACTCTCTCTCGATATTCCGGGTTGCGGATGCTTGGCCAACATCCCGTGATTTCGGCCTGCACCCTCTTCAGAGGGCCTCGCATGAAACTTTGCATTTCCACTTGACAAGCACCCCCTAAAGTCATTATTTTGACACATCTGAATGGAAATCCCTGGGCAGAGCCTTATTGGCAAGCTTTTTGTCTTTTTTTGTTCTTTCGTTCAAATCCGGAAGAGCTCTGAGCGATACTGTGATAAGCAGCACTATCATACTTTAATTTTACACTCTTCCATTATCTGGAAATACCCATGCTCAATAACACCACAATCCTGGTGGTCGAACCCGGCGAGATCTCAACAAATCCTTTGGTTGCCTTTTTCAAAAAGCAAACCAAGGCCAGAATCCTTTATGCCAAAGATCCGACAGAGGGTTTAGAGATAATCAAAAATGATCCCAGAATTGAATTGCTGCTGACCGATCTGTTTTTGCCAAACAAGTCAGGACTGGAACTCATCAGAAAGGGGGTTGGCAAAAACCCGGGCCTGGTCCCTATCGTCATCATGCCTCCCGGGACTCGCCGGCACATTGCCGAATCCTTACAGGCCGGGGCCTACTTTTATATAGGCACTCCCTATGATTATCAGGAGGTGCTGGAAGTCATCAAAAACGGGTTCGAATACCAGAAGCTTTTGACTGAAACCCTCCACTGGAACACCGGCCTGCGGAAGAGCGACGGATTTGCCGGGATCATCGGGGAATCCGCGGTCATGAAGTCCATGTTCAAAACCATTGAAATGGTGACCGCCTACGGCCACGGCAATGTCTTGCTCGAAGGAGAAAGCGGCACCGGCAAAGAGCTTGTCTCCCAAGCCATCCATGACATGACCCCGGGCCGGAACCGTCACAATTTCGTCCCGGTCAATTGCGCCGCCATCCCTGATGATCTTTTGGAAAGTGAACTCTTCGGCTATGATAAAGGGGCCTTCACCGGGGCCAACCGATCCAAGAAAGGCAGACTGCAGCATGCGGACAAAGGCACCTTGTTTCTGGATGAAATCGGGGACATGAAACCAGGACTCCAGGCCAAAATGCTCAGGGTCCTGCAGGAGCATGTCTTTGAACCCATCGGATCTGTCAAATCCATAGAAATCGATATCCGGGTCGTTGCCGCCACCAACTACGACCTGGATAGGGCGGTGGAAAAGGGAACGTTCCGGGAAGACCTCTATTACCGCTTGTGCGTGGTGCCGATTACCCTTCCCCCGCTGCGGGAACGAACTGACGATATCCCCCACCTGATCAAAAAATTTCTTCTCCTTTACAACAGAGGACGGCGGCATGCGATCCAGGACTTCACTCCCCGGGCTCTGCAGAGGCTCAAGCAGTATGACTGGCCGGGCAACGTCCGGGAATTGAAAAACCTGGTGCAACGGATGTGTATTCTGCACAGCGGCAAGAGAGTGGACGCCGAAAACCTGCCGGAGAAATTCAAGAAAGACGGCTGGCCTGAAAAAAATTCCAGTGGAGAGGCTGAAAACCATTCTGCCGAGGCCCTGGACTTTCACGCCATGACCACCGACTATGAAAACCGTCTCATCCTCCAGGCCTTAAACACTGCCAACTGGAACAAAAAGGAAGCGGCCGGTCTTTTGAACATGAAACGCACCACCCTTTTGGAAAAAATCAAGAAACGAAACCTGAACCCAGATTGAGCAACCTCCATGGAATATTCCATGGAGGTTTTTTAATCTGGGTTTGGCGCTAAAGAAATGCTCGTTTCAGACCGATTACAAAGAAAACATAAATGTGAATCGGTTTTAAATATGCAGATAAATGACATACAAACCCCAATTGGTCCCAGGCCTCAAGTCCAACAGACCCCGAAGGCCGGATCCAATTTCAGCGAATCATTTGAGGCCAGCCTGGCCGAAGCCAAACTTCAAGGACCTGTTGCCGGCGCTGGACCGCAGGCCAGGCAACAAACCGCGGCCCGAGGCTCTTTGCTGGAGCTGGGGACCGTTTCACCAGACAAGCCAACCGTCTCCCACCTTCTGATCGACCATCCGCAATACGGCCCTGACTGCTGGGAGATCGTGCATGCCAGGATCAACGCCGCAAAGCCCTACACCCGGATTCCGGCCGGAACCCGGGTCTTTTTTGATCCGAATTCAAGAGAGATCACCTGGGAGGGGGGCGGACAGGGATCACCCGGGTTGGACAGCGCTTGGTCAGCCGCCCCCCCGGCCCCGGAATCCCGACAGGCGGCAGACAACTTAGCAGCCGAACCTACAGCCGCCCTTGATTCATCCTCTTTTCTTGAATCCAGCGGACTCCGTAAACCTTCCTCTCCTGATCCGGACTACCAGAACCAGGAACAGGACTTGATCAGACGGGCCGTGGACCTGGCCGCGGCCAGGTACGAGCTGCCCCGGGAGTTGATCAACGGGGTGATCAAGGCGGAATCCGATTACCAGCCCCGGGCCGTCTCCCCGGCCGGAGCACAGGGCCTGATGCAGCTCATGCCGGAAACCGCCAGGGAGCTCGGAGTCAAGAACCCCTTTGATATCCAGGAGAACATCGACGGCGGGTCCCGCTACCTGAAAAGAATGCTCCACCTCTTTGACGGCGATGTCCAAAAGGCCCTGGCCGCCTACAATGCCGGCCCCGGCACCATGCAAGAGCATAAGGGTGAAATCCCGTATCAGGAGACCAGGCTTTACGTTCAGCGGGTCTTGTCCTTTTATCGGAACAAGGCCTGAACCGCCGGCCGGGGCAAGGCGAAAACAAGGCGACACCCGGCTCTTGACAGCGGCCCCGGAAAGATATATTTTTCTGTCCAGTCGGGATGTGGCGCAGTCTGGAAGCGCACTTGAATGGGGTTCAAGGGGCCGGTGGTTCGAATCCACTCATCCCGACCAGAGAAAAAACTAAAGGCATGCGGGTTACGACCGGCATGCCTTTTTTTATAGCAGACTCGCCTTGAGATACAATTCTTACAAATTAAAGCGGGCTTCGCCCGCAACCCAGAAGGTTCCAGGTTCACAGTTCACCGTTCACGGATAAGAAAAAGAAAATTGGCGCACCGAAGGGCACAAAGGAAGAGACACGAGGGGGGAAGAGAGATGTCAGATGTCGGAAGTCGGACATCGGAAGTCGGAGGTCCGTCAGTGGTATGTTCTTTCTGATTCACTCATATGAGTGCGATTACTTGAATAGAGCTGCGGGAAGTTTGGCTGTCTGGATAGACTCAAAATTTGCACTTTCCATTCCAGGACTCAGGTGTCATTACTTATTTTCTTGAGCATAAGCGTAGAAGCCGAATCTGTTGGACGCACGGACAATTCCTTCAAAAAGCCATGCCGGGGCGGATTGAAAGTCCCTGACAAGATAGGCTTCCAAAGCCTCGGTATAGACTGTGTAATAGCGTTCCTGAACCGGGGCTACATAGTCGCCCTGGGATACAATCGAAGAGCACGGTCCAGGCCTCGAGGAATTTGAGCCTGCAGGTCTCTAGCCTTTCCATGCTTGCACCGCATTCAAATTTAACGATACCCATAATCACCAAATTCTATCTTGATCAATTCTTCATCTTCAAAAGTCAGGTAGTAGATAAATTTATTGGGACCAAAATTGTATATCCATTCCTCCACTTTTACCAATTTTCTTACAAGAAACGGTTTGGTGATGTACCTGTCATCCCTTTTCTCCAGGATATGTTTTTGGGGGTGTTTGATAAATATTTCTTCATAATAAGACCTTGTATAATCAGGCTTTCTGCATTCATGCAAGACCTCGAATTTTGTATCACCGATGTAAACGAGGTTGTTGCCGCACCTGAAGGTTTCAACATTTGTTCCTAAATCTCGGGCAAACCCTGTCATTACAGGCAGAAAAAGAATGGACAAGCCGAGCACACAAGTAAATACTACTTTGAGTAAAAAAGACGACATCTTAAATTCCATAAGCATGCTTTGCAGATTTTCCAGCCAATGCGGACCATAATAACCAAGATCCTGCCGGGTCTTTGTTTTGTCCAGAACACTGTAAGCCGGCCGTCTGGCGGGAGTCTGAAATGCAAAGGTATCAACCGGAGTGATCACTTTCTTTTGTGCGAGAAGGCCAAGTGCCAAAGCCTCTTTCTGGATGCCCACGGCGAAATCAAACCAGGAGGCCACCCCTGCATCGCTCCAGTGATAAACACCTCTTAGATCTTTCAAGACCATATCCCATAATGCCCTGGCCAAGCCTTTGGCCCAGGTCGGTGTGCCGACCTGATCCGTCACCACGGTCACTTCATTTTTTTCCTGCAGCAACCTGAGCATGGTCATGACGAAATTTTTCTCATATACAGAGTACAGCCATGATGTCCTGACAATCAAACCCTGGTCGTGAAGCACACGTTGCATCGCCTCTTCTCCGGCCAGCTTGCTTTTCCCATAAACCCCAAGCGGTTTTGCAGCATCATCAGGTCCATATGGAGTGCTCTTGAAGCCGTCAAAGACAAAATCGGTCGAGACATGGACCAATGTGATCCCCATATCCGCCGCCATTCTAGCCAGATAGAGAGGAACATCCCTGTTGACGGCAAAAGCCTGCCTGTTTTCTCGCTCGGCCCGGTCAACGGCGGTATAAGCCGCTGCGTTGATGATGACATCGGGTTTTATAGATCCGACGATTTTTTGAATTGCAACGGGGTCGGTCAGGTCGAGATGCCGGCGGTCAAGTGCCACCACTTCTAAACCAGCCGGCGCTGTTGCCTGCAGTTCCAGTCCGAGCTGGCCTTTTGCTCCGGTTATCAGGACCTTGCAATTATCGCACATTTTTATTCAAACACTTCCGCTTCATACAATTTCTTCCCAGCTGCGTCCTTTTGAGAAACAATGGGTTCTTCATTTTTGGACAGCGGCCAGGAAATGCAAAGGTCCGGGTCATTCCAGAGCAGGGTCCGCTCATGCTCAGGAGCATAATAATCCGTGCACTTGTACACGCATTCCGCACCCTGGCTCAGGACATAAAATCCGTGGGCAAAACCCGGAGGGATCCATAACATTTGCTTATTTTCAGCAGAGAGGATGGTTCCGACCCAGTTTCCGAAAGTAGCCGAACTCTTTCGCAAGTCCACAGCCACATCATAGATCTCACCGAAAATCACCCGCACCAGTTTACCCTGGGGTTTTTGGATTTGATAGTGCAGTCCCCGAAGCACACCCCGTGCTGAGCGGGAGTGGTTGTCCTGAACAAAATCGGCAGTGATCCCTACCCGGGTGAAGGTCTTTGCCTGCCAGGTTTCCATGAAAAATCCTCGATGGTCTTCAAAGATCTTTGGTTTCACAAGCAGGACTTCCGGAATAGCTGTTTTGATAAATTCCATAATAGACATCAATGCCTTATTTACTTCAGGATATGCAGCAGATACTCACCATAGCTGTTTTTGGTCAGGGGTTCGGCCTGACGCCGGACCTGTTCCGCATCGATGAATCCCATGCGATAGGCCACTTCTTCCGGACAAGCAATTTTCAAGCCCTGCCGATCTTCAATGACCTTGACAAAATTGGCTGCATCCAAGAGAGATTCGTGGGTGCCCGTATCCAGCCAGGCCGTGCCCCTGCCCCACAGCTCCACGCTAAGCTCGCCCCGGCCGAGATAGCTCTTGTTCACGTCGGTGATTTCCAGTTCCCCTCGAGATGAGGGTTTGATGTCCTTGGCGATGTCCAGAACCCGGTTGTCGTAAAAATAAAGTCCGGTCACCGCATAGTTTGATTTGGGGGTTTCCGGTTTTTCCTCAATGCTGATCACCCGACCCTGAAGATCAAAATCAACCACACCGTATCGCTCAGGGTCCTTGACACAGTATCCAAAAACCGTCGCCCCTGACCTTTGTCTTGATAGCCTTTGCAGTTGGTTGGCCAAGCCACGGCCATAAAAGATGTTGTCGCCGAGTATAAGCGTCACAGGATTTGATCCAATGAAATTTTCACCGATTAAAAAAGCCTGAGCCAAGCCTTCGGGGCTTGGTTGCACCGCATAGGAAATTTCGACCCCCCACTGCCTGCCGTCCCCCAATGTCTTGCGAAACCCCTGCAAATCGTCCGGTCTGGTGATGACCAGGATCTGCCTGATGCCGGCCAGCATGATCGTCGATAAGGGATAGTAGATAAGCGGTTTGTCGTAAACCGGCATGAGCTGTTTGCTCACGGCATAGGTCAGAGGGTAGAGCCTGGTCCCCGAACCGCCGGCCAGAATGATCCCTTTGCGTGTTGTCTCTTCCATCCCGGGTTACCCGATTATACCCAAACGCTGCCGCTGATAGGTTCCATCCAGGACTCTGCAGCACCAGTCCTGGTTCTTGAGAT
>JAIPER010000106.1 GCA_021737115.1 Desulfohalobiaceae bacterium | reverse complement strand
GTGAAATGAGCGGCCAGCCCGTGGGTCAGTGATTCCGGCTGGAGCATGTTCGTGGGGCAGATGGTCTGGCACATCCCGCAGCGGAGGCAGCGGGCCAGGAAAAGATCCTCCGGAACCGCCCCGGGCGGGCGGATCAGGTGGCTGTCTCCGGCCGCGGCCCGGCCGGCTCCGCCCACAAAGGCCAGGAGAAAGCCCAGTCCCACGGCCTGCAGGGCGGCCCGTCTGCCGGGGAGGTGGAGCGGTTCCAGTTCGTTTTTGGCCGGGAAGGAAAAGTCGACCGCCTGTTCAGGGCAGACATGGCGGCAGGTTTGGCAGAGGATGCATTCCGTGGTCAGGGTCTTTTTGGGGTCTTCGGCAATGGCCTGCATGGGACAGCGGACCTGGCAGAGGCCGCAGTCGGTGCAGGCCGAAGAGACCTTTCGCCGGATCAGGGGTCTGTGCCCGATGATGCCAAGGATTGCGCCGGCCGGGCAGAGATAGCGGCACCAGAACCTGGGGGCCAGGCGGTTGGCCGCTAACAGGCCGGCGAAGAAGAGGACCAGGAAAAAGAGGGTCTGGTAGGTGTTGACCTGCCCCGGGGCAAAGGGCCAAAGCCCGGTTTTGGACTGAAGAAATCCGAACAAGGACTCGGCTGATTGCAGGATGAAGCCGAAAAAAGGGGCCATGACCAGGGTATAGAACCAGGCCGCCAGAGACAGGGGCGAGCCCCAGTGCAGGAGGTTCAGCCCGAGCAGTGCGGCTGCGAGGCCCAGAAGGAGCAGGAGATATTTGATCCGGCGCAGGCCGGTTCCAGAGTCTGCTTGGCGCCAGGTATTCGATCTTTTGGATCCGGCCACCAGGGGACGACTGAGATCCAGGGTCGTGCCCAGGGGGCAGATGTGGCCGCAGAAGAAGCGCCCCAAAAGGGCGGTGGCCGTAAAGAGGACCAGGAGTACGCTCAGCCCGGTGATAAGCGTCCCGCTGCTCAGTAAGGGGCCTAGAAAGAGCAGGGGATCGAGGGCAAAGACCCGCTGCACCGGAAGCCACTGGGGAAGAGGGACGGCGGTCAGCAGGATGAGCAGAATAAACAGACCGAGCAAGACCAGCTGCGTTGCCCTGCGCCAGGAGATCATAAGGTGAGACGCTTGATATTCAGGTTTTCAAGATCCATGCGTCCCAGCCCGCGCTTGTGGGCCAGCCGGATGTGCTTGACCTTGTCAGGAGAGATGGAGCGCCCGTACCACTTGACCATATTGGTCACATAGGCGTCCGCGGCCACCATGTCCTTAGAGGCGACAATGGTCTTTGGATGAACCACCTTGCCCGGACCCGAGGGGCCGTTGGTGGTCAGGGCCCGGCTGGCGTCGATGACCGTGAGCTTAGGCTTCAAAAGGGTACAGAGGTCGACGATGGCCGTGTGCAGATCGTAGCGGTAGTGAAAGAGGCCCCGATTGAGAATGAGACCCATCATGCCCTTCATGGACAGGCTGACCCCACCGCTGGCGTGATGCTTGGCCACGGGCGCGGCGATGAGCACATCCGCCTCCAGGACCTCGCGCATGACCTCGGTCCTGCGGAGCTGTTCTCCGGAAGGAACTCTCACTTCCCGGAAGTGCCCCGCAGTGTCCTGATATTTGACCCTGCATTGCTCGAGGCCCTGTTCGACCCGCTTCATGCCGCTGGCTTCCAGACAGAGCTCCGCCTGGCGCAGGGATTGTCCAGAACAGATATCCGGGCGGCCCCTGCTTCCCGGCACATGAGGGCCAGACAGCGGACCACTTCGGGATGGGTGTTCGAGGCCCGTTCAGGCGGGCTGTCAAAGCTCATGTTGGGCTTGATGACCACCTTGTGGCCCGGCCGGACATAGCGGGACATGCCGCCAAGCAATTCCACCGCGGCCCGGCAGGCGGGTGCGTTCTCGCCCTTGACCGCGGCCAGATCAGGGTGGGTTGCAGCCTGGAGCGGGCCAGGGCTGAACAGTCGCAGGCCGGCGGTCAGAGAAAGTCCAGCCAAAAGCTGGTATCTTAGAAACTCGCGGCGGCTGATGCTCATGGTCTCCTCCAGCATCCAGTCTTGCGTACTTTCAGTTCTTCAGTTGCTTCATTCTCTTGTCCGTCATTCCGGCGGAGGCCGGAATCCAGATCAGACAATGCTATGCTTCATTCTCAGAAAAAGGCCACGCTGACCACGGGCTTGCCGTCATCTGTCCGGAAACCGGCCACCATGGCCTGATAGCCCTCTGCAGTCAGTCCGAACTCCAACTCGTCTCCGGCAAAGACTTCAGAATGGTAAGAGACCTGAAAGCCCTTCAGAGGCTTTCTGCCACGCCTCAGGCAGAGGGTGTCGAAGGCCCAGCGGACGTATTCGGTGTTGTTCACGTGGCCGTTAACGTCCAGGGCGCTGGCCGGGACCAGGATCCTGTAGAGGGGTTCCGGCCGCTGTCCGGGTTTGTCCCGGCGCAGTTTGCCCGGCAGGGCGCGTTCCTCCCTGACCGCGAAGGGGTGCTTCAGGCTGAGGAGATTTGCCGGCCGGTCCTTGTCCCGGTTGAGGACCATCCACTGAGAGCTGGCCGCGAACAGCGGTTTACCGCCCGGCGCAGTGCCGAGGAACTCGCGATCAGCCTGGAGGCGGTTCAGGCCGCTCGGCCAGGTGGAGAGGACGAATTCTGAACCGAACCTCGGAAACTCGGCTATCTCCACCCGGATCACCGACAGCACCCAGAAAAGACCCTGCGGGGCCAGATCGGCAAAGCCCCACTTCAGCCTGTCCGCATGATTGGAGGCTGCTTCCTGCATCCGGCGCAGGAGATCGTGGGGGTAGACGGTGCCTTCCGGCCCGCAATCGTAGGTTTTGACCTGGATTTTTTCCTCATGGATTGTCTCCGGAGGCATCGCCTTGTTACTTGTCATCGGAAATTTTTACTCTGTCGGCATAGGAGTAAATTTCAATGCCCAGCTCTCGAGCAACGCGTTTGCCTGGGTCGTCTATCATGGGGGATATGATCATGGCCCGGCTTATCTCTATCCCGTGTTTTTGCTCATAAAATTGTTTCTTGCGCCAGAAAATGTACATGCCGGCCTTATCCATGGACGATTTGATTTCACAGAGGATCACGGTGCCGTTATAAATAATCAAGTCCATTTCAATCTGCTCGGGACGACCGAACACCTGACCCTCATGGTCATAATCTTCGTAACGCTCAACCTTGACCCCGAAAGATTCTTCCAGGATGGCCTTTAAACCGTTGCGGAAGGCAGCTTCAGAATGTAGTCCCCATCGTGCACCCAAGGCCCCAATGGTCGAATCGTATCTCCTCTCTTGTGACTGTATAGACTTGAGGATACTGTTTATCGTCTTTTGATTTTCCTCCCATTTTTTATCCTGGGCTTTCCATCTCTCCTCCTGGTCTTTCCATCTCTCTTCCTGGGCTTTCCATCTCTCCTCCTGGGCTTTCCATCTCTCCTCCTGGTCTTTCCATCTCTCTTCCTGGGCTTCCCATTTTTTTTCTTGGGCCGCCCATTTTTTATCCCGGGCTTCACGATCTCTTTTCAGCTCTTCCATCATGCGGTCAAATCGGCTTTCTGTTTCCTGTTTTCCAGCATACATTTCCCTGGTCATTCGCAGTATGAAATCACGAATGTCCGGGTCGGCTTCCATCAATTTGGGAAGATCAGACAGGATGGCCTTTTTCAGCTCTTGCAGTGACGGCATGGCTGTACCCCTTTGAGCAAGGACAAGTTTGAGATTTTGTTAGTAAAGAATTATCCTATCCAAACCTGTTTGTCAAAATTCACAGGACATATGTTCGAACAAAAAAATTGGACCTGTGCGGTTGTCTTGTAGGGGCGCAGCATGTTGCGCCATAAACTGAATGATCACGTTCCTTTAAACCCTCTTGGGCAGAGCATGCTCTGCCCTTACGGCATGGAATTTTTGAAAGGGCCTAGGCTAACCGCACAGCTCGAAAAAATTTGATTGGTCCAGTTTCACCTGCCTGGAAAGACAACCACTATTGGATCAAAAAAAAACTCCGACCCAAGAGAGGGCCGGAGTTTTTTATGTCTTTGGTGTGGTGTAATATTTTTCCCTGGTGACGGTTTAGTCACCAGGGAAAAATATTACCTGAAACGCATGCTGACGGTGTCCCGCACCGCCTCCTGGTCGACCAGGGCGGTTATGGTGCTGGTGCCCGCTGTTTCCGAGGTCACCTGGCCGACTGTCCTGCCCTGGTCATCGGTCTTGCCGGGCTGCTGGATGCTGTCGGCCTGTCTGTTGGAAACCAGTTTGACCCGGGCATCGGGCACCGGATTGTTGTAATTGTCTCTGACCTCGATGATTATGGTGGCGGCGGCCTGTCCGTTAGCCGGGACAGAGGCCTGCTTGGCCCTGACCCTGGTGTTATCAATATCCGGTTCACCGGCGACCACGGTCACATAGGACTCTGCTTTCAGGCCGTTGGTTTCCGCGGTAATCTTGCCGCTGCCCTGTCTGGTGGCGGTAAATTCACCGGGTTTTTGGAAGGAGCCGATGTCTCCATCCACATTCCAGGTCAGTTCTGGCACCTGGACCTCATTCCTTTCTTTGTCCACCCCTTTGACCGCGAAGGTCTGTGTCCGGCCGGACTTGACCGTGACCGGGTTGGGATCGATAAAGAGCTGGGCCAGATCTCCGGGGACCACCTCGATATCCCGGGAGGCCACGATGCCTTTCAGGTAGGCCTCGACCGATCCGGTCCCCACTTTCCGGGCAGTGAACTCCCCGCTTTCCCGGTCTATATTCCCGATGTGAGTGGTCACGGCCCAGTTGGGGCTGATCTGGATCTTGTTGTCGCCTTTATCCAGCCCGATAGCTTCGAAATCATAGGTCTTCCCGGCTTGATACGGTCCGTCCGGGGGCTGGATCCTGATGGAATCAAGCGGCCCCGGGGTTACGGTCAGTTCGAGGCTTGCAGACAGGCCGTTCCGGCTGGCCGTTGCCGTCCCTGTCCCGGCCTTTTGCCCCGTGATTTGACCCTTTGGACCGATAACGGCCAGGGATTTCGGCTGAACGGTCCACTCGGGGTCGACCTGGACCGTGTTTCCATAGGGGTCCTGGCCCATTGCTTTGAGTTGGGCCGTTTCCCCGGAAACCAGTTCCAGTTTTTGCCGACTCAGGGTCAGTTCGCTGATTTCTGCCGGGACGATCTCGACTGAGGCCTTGCCCCGGATGTTTTGGGCCTCGGCGGTTAGTTGAACGTTCCCCGCTTTTTGGGCCTTGAACAAACCGTCCTCTTCTATTTTTCCCAGGTCCTGGCCTTCCACCAGCGACCAGGAGAATTTAACCGGGACCGTGTTGCCCTGGGCGTCAAAGGCGGTGGCCTTGAATTGTCCGCTTTCGCCGGCTGTCAAGGTCATTTTGCCGGGATTGACTTCGATCCGGGCCACCTTCCCTGGTTCGATCTGTACCTGGCTCAAGCCGGCTACACCGGACATCTGGCAGCTGACAAAGCCCTGTCCCACGCTGTGGGCGGTGAACTCCCCGTTTTCCGTGATCGATCCGATGCCGCCGATCACGGTCCAGTTGGGGTCGAGTTCAACCGGATTGTCTTCCTGATCGAAGGCCTGGGCCTTGAAGGTGAGTTTCGAGCCAGAGGTCACCTTGGCCTGTTCCGGTTTGACCTCGATGCGCTGCACCGGTCCTGTCTCAACCTTGACCGGGATCTCGGTTTTGGCCTGACCGAGGCTGACGACGATATTCCCGCTTCCCGACTTTTGGGCCTTGAACCGGTTGTCTGCAAGCACGGAGCCCAGTTTGTCCTCTACCTGAAAGGAAAAATCTGGGTCTTGGATGCGGTTGCCGTATTGATCAAAGGCCTGCAGTTCGAGTTGGCTGCTGTGGCCTGCTGTCAGTTCTATGGGTTTCTGGTTTTCGACCTTGATTTCCGAGGCTTGTCCGGGAACAACCTCGAGGGTCACGGATGATTCGACCCCCTGGGATTTTGCGGTTATGGTCACTGCCCCCACTTTTTTGGCGGTGAAGTTTCCCTGCTCGTCGATCCGGCCGGCTTTATCCGGTTGAACCGACCAGTTCGGCTTGACCTCGACCGGGTTCTTCCCGGGGTCGGTCCCTTTGGCCTGCAAAGCGATGGTCGTTCCCGAGGGCACATTCTGTCTGGGGGTGGTGATACTGATCCTGGACAGGGGGCCTTTGTTGACCTCCAGGGGCAGTTTCTGGGCGATGTCGTTGGCCACCGCCGTGAGGTAGCCCTGACCCTTTTGTTGGGCCACAAAGATGTTGTCTTCGGTGACGTGTCCCAGGTCCTTGGGATGGACCTTCCAGACCACGTCCGCAGGGATCACGTTTCCGAACCTGTCTTCGCTGACCGCTTCCAGCTTCTGCGTTTCACCGGCCTTGAGGCTCAGAGCGGCCGGGGTGACGTTGTTGTAGGCGATCTCTCCCGGAGACACGGAGACCTTTGCCTGGGCCCTGATGTTTTTGACCCCGGCCGTGATCATCCATGTTCCTGATTTGACGGCTTTGAAGATCCCGTTTTTGGAGATGGAGCCGATTGATTCGTTTTTCAGGCTCCAGTTGACCGATGTGTTGATCTCGTTATCGAACTTATCAAAGACCGTGGCCTGAAAGGCCCGCTTTTCACCGGCCCCCAGACTCGCTTTTTCCGGATCGATCTCTATCTTGACCGGTTCGCCGGGCTTGACCTGAACCGTGTTCTCGACTTGCAGGACGGTTTCTGTCCTGAGATCTGTAATCTCTGCCGCAATGGTTCCCTTCCCGGTCTTTTTAGCGGTCAGGACCCCCTGGTTGTCCACCGTCCCCAGATCGGACGGACTGAGCTTCCAGGTTGCCCTGGAGGGAACGGTGTTCTCCAGGGCATCCAGGCCGAAAACGGTGAACTCCTTCACCTGGCCGGCTTTCAGAGTCACCGCTTTCTTCGGATCCAGGACCGCCTCCACCATTTTCCCCGGAATCACGGCCAGAAGGTACTGGTCTCTATTTCGCCCTGCTTGGCCGTGAGGACAGTGTTGCCGGCGACTTTTGCCTTGAACGTACCGTTTGCTTCCAGTACACCCAGTTTGTCCCGAAGCTTAAGGGATGGATCGATCTCAACCGGATTGTCGAAGCGATCAAAGCCCTTGACTTCGAAGGTAACACTGTCGCCGGCCTGGAGCGTGGGGTTGGCCGGAAGGATCTGCAGCCGGTTCAGTTTTGCCGGAGAAACCTCTATCTGCAAGGACTTCAGGATGTTGCCCTTCTGGGCTCTGATTTCTCCCTGGCCGCTCTGGTAGACCGTGAGCAGTGATTCTTCCTTGTCGATCCTTCCCAGGGCCTTATCCAGGCTCCAGACCGGTTCGACAGGTACGGGATTGCCGAAGGCGTCAAAGCCCTGGGCCTGAAGGGCGAGATCCTGGCCGGCGGTAAGCTTGGTCTTTTCGAGCTTGATTTCGATGTCCGCCAGAAAACCCGGCTCGACTTCGACCGGGATGGAGGCGGTCACCTCATCGGCTGTGGCGGTAATGGTTCCGGTCCCGGCCTTTTTGGCCACGAAGAGCCCGTCCTGCTCGATGTCACCAAGGTCTTCACTCAGGGACCAGGAGGGCTTGACAGGCAGGATATGCCCATGGCTGTTCTGGCCGGTGACTTTGATATAGGCGCTCTGACCGGCCTTCAGAGTCACCTTCTCGGGGTGGAGGCTCATCTCGGCCAGTTCTCCGGGGACGATGGAGAATGGCCGCCCCTGGGTGAGTTCTTTGTAGTCAGCCATGAGAACCGCCTCGCCCGTCCCGAGCATCTTGACCCGGCCGTCCTCGATCAGTTTGGCCTTGTTTCCGCTCAGTGACCACTTGACCTCAAGCGAACGGCTGTTTCCGTACTGGTCGAAGCCGACGGCCTCAAAGTCAACTTCTTGGTTGACCTCGAAGGTCTCTTTCTCGGGCCGTATGGCCAGTTTCATGATTTTGGTTCCCCCAAGGACCAGTTCTTTCTGAACAGGGCCTGATTTCAAGAGGACCGTGTTCGGGCCGGGTTTTGATCCCAGGGTGATCGCAAACGAGAACCCGCCATCTCTGTCGACATCTATACTCTCGGTAGAAAGCTCTGTCCCGGGTGTCGCCGCGCTCAGGGTGACTGTGTTGAATCCGGCCGGTTCGTCGTCAGCGGCCAGGAGATCGCCTTCAACCTGTATCCGACTGCCGGGAAGGGCTTTCTCTTTTTCGGGTTTGAGCCTGATCGCGGCCACTTCTCTGGATTCGATCACGGCCCGGGCCTGACCGGAAACTTCTCCGGAAGAGGCCTTGACCACCACTTTTCCGGGTTTTTCTGCCGTGAAAACTCCGGAGTTGTCTAGAGATCCTTTGTCGGCAGGCTCCAGAGACCAGTTGATCTCTGCTTCGGGCATGGGTTCGCCTTCTGCAGACACAGCTTCGGCCTTGAATTCGATGGTCTCGCCGATGGTAACGGTTTTGTCCGCCGGGCTGACCGTTATCTTGTCGAGTTCCGGCTCCCCCCCGCATCCGGCAATCAGGGCAAACGTGAACAAAAAGAGAATGAGCAGCGTCGGACCATAGACAACAGAGCGTTTCATGTTCATAAACCTTCCTCCTGAATACTTCTGGTTGAGTGATCGAGTCTCGGCTCTGGAATTTAAGATTGAAAATTGAACATATTATGATGTTGAAGATAAGAAAATTAACGAGTTGCCAAAACGGTATGCAAAAACATTTTCCAAAAAAAGGTCTAATCCTTGAAATTGACGTAATTTTTGTCTGAAAAATATGTACCAATATGATCATACACAATTGGAAAAATCAAGTGTAAATTTTGGCTTTGAATTTGCTAAGACCGGAAAAAAGCTTTAAAGTCTGCTTTCTGTGGCGAGGACATGTTTTTCGAATCTGCATACAGCCCGCTCTTGAAAAAGAGAAGCATCCTGCCTGAACCCCGCCGGATGATTTCAAGCAAAAGGAGTTCGGACCCTTATGGACAGGCGTATTCTGGTTACCCTGCTCCTGGCGGTATTTATCGCTCTGATCGGCATCGGCATCATCGCCCCGGTGATGCCCCTCTACGCCACCGAACTGGGTGCCACCGGCCTGAGTCTGGGGCTTATCGTGGCCGGGTTTTCCTTGAGCCGCGGGTTAGTGCAGCCGCTGGTCGGCGGGTATGCAGACCGCTACGGGAAAAAACGGTTTCTGGTCTGCGGCCTGCTGGTCTACGCCGTGGTCGGGACTCTCTTCACTTCGGCCGACACGGTTGGGCATCTCGTTTTGATCCGTATTCTGCACGGCGTCGGTTCGGCCATGATCGTGCCCATCGCCATGGCCTATATCGGGGAAATGGCCCCCAGAGGCCAGGAGGGCAAGTACATGGGACAATTGAACATCGCCCTTTTTTCCGGCATTGGCGGCGGACCGATTATCGGAGGAGTGTTTCTGGATATCTGGGGGATGAATTCGGCCTTTTACGCCATGTCCGGGCTCAGTGCTCTGTCTCTGGTGTTGGTGTTCTTCTTTCTACCGGCCAGGAATACCGGCCAACAGTCAGAGACCAGAGTATCCTTGCCGGCCACTTTTCTGGCCATGAGCCGCAGTGTCAGGGTGTTGGGCATCCTGCTCTCCAGGATGGCCACCATGCTCATCATGGTGCCGAGCATGGCCTTTCTGCCGCTGCTCATGACCGAGTTCATAGAGGCCTCCGGT
>JAIPER010000105.1 GCA_021737115.1 Desulfohalobiaceae bacterium | reverse complement strand
GCCATCGAGAAACTGGCCCGGGACCACTTCGACCTGGTGCTCATGGACATCCGCATGCCGGAGATGGACGGCGCCGAAGCCACCCGCATCATCCGCAATGACCCCCCGGAAGGCGTCGACCCCAACATTCCGATTATCGCCCTGACTGCCTATGCCTTGAAAGAGGAGGTCGAAAAATACATGCAAAACGGGTTCACCGCCTATCTGACCAAACCCCTGGACCTGGAAGGGCTGAATAAGACCCTTTCGCAGGTTTAAAGCGGGCTTCGCCTGCAAACCAAAGGTGAAAGGTTCACGGCCTCCGGCTCGTAGAGAGCGAGCCTACGCCTCGGAGAGTTCACGGTTCACGGTTCACGGTTAAGAGCCAGAAAATAGCCTTCTGATTTCAGAGCTCTTTCCAGTGAGCTGAAATTTGTACGAATTTTTTGACACTTTTGTGTGACTTATCTGTACCTTGAGGTTTCAGGTGTCAGCCTTGCCTCTGGCAGTGCTGACATATAATTAATTAATTTATAAAAGAATATTTAGCTGGCTATTATGTAATTGGGCGTTGGGTTAAAGTCCACAACTGCCAGTTTGATCGGGATAGAAACTTCGTGCTTATTGAATAACCCAGTCCTTGGCAGAGAGATTCTTCGTTCGCGGACTCACTCAGAATGACACTATTATACGTTTGCCTTTGCTTGTCATTCTGAACGAGTCTGCGAGTGAAGAATCCCTTTTCTTCAACAGGCCAGCTTTTTTTGAAAACGAATGAAGTTTCATATGAGATTTTAAGGCATTGATATTGTAAATCTTTTCTTTCCCTGACACCCGAAACCTGACACCTGAAACCTGTGAAATGTCCAATTTTGAAGTCAAATCAATCATTTTAAGCAGTTAACTTTCATAATTGGTACAGATGTACGAAGTCTGTATTGTGCTTGCCGATCCGAAGTCAGGCCCCGAACCAGTTTGCGGCCCGCGGGTCGTGGTTTTGATAGATATGCTTCTGCTCGGTGTATTCTTCGAAGCCGGCTCTGCCGAGTTCCCGGCCCAGGCCCGATTGCTTGTAGCCGCCCCAGGGCGCCTGGGCGAAGTAGATGTTGAAATCGTTGACCCATACCGTGCCGAAGCGCAGCCCCCTGCTCAGGCGGTGGATCCGATCCGGGTCCCTGGTCCAGAATCCGGCGGAAAGGCCGGTGACGGTCGAGTTGGCCCGCGTGAGGACCTCTTCTTCGCTCTGAAAGCGCTCCACGGTGATAACCGGCCCAAAGACCTCTTCCTGAACAATGCGCATTCGGTTTTCGCACCCGGTGAACAGGGTGGGCAGGTAGAAAAAGCCGTCCTGCAGTTTTGGCGAGGAAGGCCGTTCTCCGCCGCAGCGAAGCAGGGCGCCCTCATCCCGGGCGATCCGGACATACTCCTCCACCTTGGCCAGGTGCTCTCGGGAGATCAAGGGGCCCATCTCAGTTTCAGGATCCAGGCCGCTGCCCAGTCTGATCCTCTCCATCCGCGCCTGCAGAGCCTGGACAAAGCGGTCGTGGATTTTGTCCTGAACCAGAACCCTGGCCCCGGCCGAGCAGATCTGTCCGGCATGGAACAGGGCTCCGCAGAGGACGGAGTCCAGGGCCAGATCGAAATCGGCATCGGCAAAGATGATGTTCGGGTTTTTACCGCCCAGTTCCAGGGCGATCTTCTTGATGTTTTTGCTGGCGGCCTGCATGATCTTCCGGCCGGTCTCGATCCCTCCGGTAAACGAGACGAGATCCACCTCGAGGCTCTCGGCGAGCTCTGCGCCCGGGCTGCTGCCGGGGCCAAGCACGAGGTTGACCACACCCGGCAGGAACCCGGCCTCTTCGGCCAGTTCGGTCACCTTGATCGTGGTCAGGGGGGTGATGCTGCTTGGCTTCATGACGATGGTGCAGCCCGCGGCCAGGGCCGGGGCCATTTTCCAGGAAGCCTGGAGCAGGGGATAGTTCCAGGGGGAGATCTGAGCACAGACGCCGACCGGTTCCCGGACCACCCGGCTGCTGGTTTCGGGAAGCGGCGATTCGATGGCCTCGCCGTGGTTCTTGTCGGCCAGTCCTGCATAATACTTGAAGATGCCCGCGACAGCGTCCATGTCCCAGCGGCTTTCTTCAATCGTCTTCCCGGTATCCAGGGTTTCCAGCTCGGCCAGTTCCTGCCGGTCACGTTCGATGAGCCGGCCCAGGGCATGGATGAGCTCACCCCGCTCGCTGCCCGGGGTGTACGGCCAGACGCCGGCGTCAAAAGCCTGTCTGGCCGCCTTGACTGCCCCTTTGGCGTCCTCGCGGTCTCCTTCCGAAACCCTGGCGATGCTTTCCCGGTTGAAGGGATTGATGATATCCCTGGTTTTGCCGGACAGGGCTTCGGTCCATTGCCCGTTCACAAACATCTTTTTGTTGATCATGATGGTAAAGAGTCCTGAAATTTCAACAACTCCCCTGCATCGTTTAATACGATAAGATCCACATCCGTGTTCAGCATTCGCTCCAGGGAAACCTTACATTCCAGATAATCAAAGGAGTGTTTACCCAGCTCATAAAAGAGGAAAAAACTCGTGCCGATTCAGTATAGCAGGCACTTGAATCGAGTCAAGCGGCAGGATCATCTGATCTGAATCCTTTTCGGAACAGACTGGTCTTCAGAAAAACAATTGGACTGCAAAACGAGGCGGAAAGATAAAGCAGGGCGGTCTGTCAATAAATCTTGAAATGATTTCTTACGACGGCCACAAAGCGCTGAACATGGTCCACACACAAATCAACCAGGGTTTCTTGATCACGTTCCTTCAAGGCTTTGATCACCTGCAGCAGTTCCTGGTGCATCTTTGTGTTATCCGGCCGATGACCGATAAGGTATTGTATCCTGGTGAAATGGTTCTGGATATTTTCCAGATAGCGATCCATGAATGAATTGGCCGCCGCCCTGCGGATAACCTGGTGCAACTTGCTGTCGTGGCGGACAAAGGCGGCCGGGTTGTCCGGTTTGAGGTCCAGGGAGGTCTTTTCCAGGCGCTCCAGTTCCTGGATATCTGACTGCGTGGCATTGATCGTGGCCAGGCGGGCTACCCCCCGCTCAAGGACGAGTCTGCACTGAATGAGTTCCTGAAAGTCCTGGAGATTGACATCCGCCACCCGGGCCACTGAATGCGGGGACAAGGTGACCAGGTTTTCCTGGGAGAGACGGATCAAGGCCTCGCGAATCGGGGTCCTGCTCACTTTGAATTCAGCGGCCAGCTTTTTTTCATTCAATGGAGATCCAGGCCTGAAATCCAGTTGGATAATCCGTTCTCTCAAGGCCTTGGTCAGATCGGTCGACATCGATTCGTCCTCTCATTACGGCATTAGAAATTGGCACATGTTCCCGCTGCAGCCTGGATAGGTGACTTCCTGCCCTGACCCTCCCCCGCCCGATCCCATCTTAAGCAATATCCCAGGCGCACTCAATAATTGTATATTTTAGGTACACCATATTTGTCAATAAATTTATTATTATTTTAAGTATCCATAAATATTGTATACTGAAGATATATGATACATATTAAGTTATGAAAACAATGACTTGCCAAATTTATTAACAATATGTAATTTTATAAGGGACATATGGTTAAATGTTCTATAGAAATCATGTGGTATAGGGGCAATTAAGCATATTAGAATTTGAAATAAAATCTTGACAGCAAATAAATTGTATAATATCGGTATACCGAATTGCTGTAAAGTACCTGCAAGGCGGGCGGAGGCTGCGCTAAATAAAGGGCTCAGCCGCTTTTTGCTTACCGAGTCTCTGAACGAAAACAGTGATTGGTCGTAAACTTGCCCAGTTACAAGGAACAAGAAATTTTGAGGCTACAGGGTGTTCAAATACATGACAATTTCAAAATTGTGCAGTGACGAAGTGGATGAGTAAGTATCCGTCCAAGCAATATTTAACCACAGCGCGAGGCTGGCATGCCACAGAAAAAACATACGGACGGGGTGATCGGCATCGGGCTCTTTTTTTTCAGCCTGATCATGTACTTTCTGGTCATTCCGAACCAGATAAAGGAGATCTCTTTTGGAGCCGGGAGCCTTTCCCCGGCCTTTTTCCCCAAACTGGCCAGCCTGATTATCGGATTCCTGTCCCTGGTCCTTATATTCAATAACTTTTTTTTGAAACAGCAGACCAGGATCGCTGAATTCGGCCCGAAGGCCTTGAATATTATACTCTTCTTAATCGCGTACGTCTTCGGTATTCAACTGCTCGGATATATGGCGGCCACCGGCCTGTTCCTCTTTGCCCTGATGGTCTATCTCAGCCGGGAAAAATGGATCAGATACATCCTTATCATCCTCGGATTTCTGATCGTGAACTACTTATTTTTTGAAAAGGTGCTTAACCTGATTCTGCCCAGAGGCATTTTATTCCAATGACAGAGAGGTCGAAAACTTCATGCTGGCCAATTTAATCGCAGGCGTCGTCTCGATCCTCCATGTAGAGGTTATTCTGGCCCTGGCCGCCGGGGTGGGGGGAGGCATCATACTCGGCTCCATACCCGGGCTCACAGCGACCATGGCCATTGCGGTGGTCATTCCGTTCACCTTTTACATGGACCCGGTGATTTCCATTTCCATGCTCATCGGCGCATATAAGGGCGGACTCTTTGGCGGTTCCATCTCTGCCATCCTGCTGGGGACTCCTGGTACCGACGCAGCGGCAGCCACCATTTTGGACGGAAACACCATGGCCAAAAGCGGGCGCCCCGGCAAGGCCCTGAAAACCGCCCTGATTTCTTCAGCCCTGGGCGATATGCTCAGCCTCCTGGCCCTGATCATCATTGCCCCGCAATTGGCCAAACTGACCATACAGATCGGTCCTGGCGAGTTTTTCGCCCTGATCATATTCTCTTTGACGATCATCGCCGGCATGGGCGGCGAGTCAGTCACCAAGGGTTTGATTGCGGCGGCCTTTGGCCTGTTGATCGCCACGATCGGCCTGGATCCCATGGTCGGCATCAGACGGCTGACCTTCGGAGTTCCGAACTTAGACAGCGGGATTGCCATCATGCCCATGCTGATCGGGCTCTTTGCCGTTCCGGAAGTGATTGAGCAACTGGAGCACCCTTTGAAGCGGAATATTCCGGTTTTGAAAGAATCGGACGATCCCGCCGATAATCGGCTGAGTTTCAGGGAATTCAAGCGCTGCATCAAAAGCATTCTCATCGGGAGCGGCATCGGGGTCATGATCGGAGCCATTCCCGGGGTCGGATCATCGATTTCTTCCTGGTTGAGCTATAAAACAGCCAAGGACCGATCCAGGGATCAGGAAAAATGGGGGACCGGCATCGTTGAAGGGGTGGCCGCACCCGAGGCCGGCAACAATGCCATCTGCGGCGGGGCCTTGATACCTATGCTTACTCTGGGAGTGCCGGGGAGTGTCCCGGTGGCCATCCTCATGGGGGCCTTTTTGATACAGGGGATCATACCCGGTCCCATGATCTTCGAGGAGGCCGGTCCCATCGTCTACGGCATCTTCGCCAGCCTTTTCGCCTCCAATCTCCTCCTGCTGATCATCGGATATCTGATCATCACCTATGCGGCCATGCATTTCACCAGGGTCCCGAAAGTGACCTTGTTTCCCATCATTATCAGCTTCTGCTTTGTCGGCTCCTTTGCCTTGAATCAGGCCTTCTTCGACGTCAAAATAATGGTCATCTTCGGCATTTTAGGATACTTAATGCGGAAATTCGGTTTCGCCCCGGCCCCCTTTCTAATCGCCATGATTCTCGAACCCTTCGGCGAGAGGGCCTTGCGGCAGTTCCTCATGATGAACCGCGGCGATTTCACGGCCATCTTTCGGCAGGAGATCGCGGTCGCCTTTTTGATCCTGACGGCCATATCCATCTTGGCCTTTATCCGGAAGCAGATGAAAAAAACAGCAATCCAGCGGGTTCCTGGCTCCTGAAGTAGATCAGGAAGAAAAGGCCTGGAGTAAGTATTTCAGAACACTTTCCAGTAAGCTTAAATTGCATGAATTTTTTGACACTTCATTGTGAAATGTCCAATTTTGAAGTCAAATCAATCATTTTAGGCAGTTAACTCTCATTATTGGTACAGGTGTACGAGGTCTGTTTTTAATTGGGTCTTCGCAATTTAAGCACAAGGAGGGCAGCATGTCATGAGGCATTGAGATCGAGAGGGCCAAGTAGGCCGGTTGTGTTGTATGTAAACCCACAAACACAGGAAGGCAGGCATTTCTGAGAGACCCTGGAAACATCCGGGAAAGATCAGACTGCTGGCTGCACCATTAAACAAAAGGAGATCAGATCCCATGAAAAAAAGTCTATTCATCCTGCTGGCATCTGTTTTTTTGGCCTGCGCCATGGGCCAGTCATCAGCTATCGCCGATGATTTCCCCAAAAGATCCATCACCCTGTATATTCCTTATTCCGCTGGAGGCTCTACTGATACTTCGGCCCGGGTCCTGGCCTCGGCCGCAGAAAAAATCCTGGGTCAACCCATCACCTGCGTCAACAAGACAGGCGGCGGAGGCACGGTCATGCTGGGGATTTTGAGCAACGATAAACCAGATGGATATACCCTGGGGGTCATCCCCTCTTCGGCCGTCACTCGGACCCCGCATATGCTGGATGTGGAATACGATCCTTTCCAGGATTTCGATTTCATCATGAAATACGGTCTGTACACCATGTTTCTGGTGGTCAACGGCGACAGCCCCTACAAAACCTTTGACGATTTTGTGAAAGCAGCCAGAGAAAATCCCGGGAAAATTTCCTTCGCCACCCCGGGACCGATGGAAGCAGGTGCTTTAGCCCTTCAGTATGTCGGTGATACGGAAAATCTGGAGTGGAACATGATTCCCTTTCAGGGAAGCGGCGAGGGCATGACCGCCTTGTTCGGGAAACATGTCGATGCCTATTCCGGGGCTGGGGGCGCCGAAACTCATCTGTCCGAGGTCAAGGCCGGCGATCTTCGTGTTCTGGCTTCTTATAACAGCGTCAGAAGTCCGGCCCTGCCAGATGTCCCGACCTTGAAAGACCTTGGCTATGATTTTGCCATCAACTCCGGGATCGGCATCGGCGGACCGGCGGGCATTCCGGAAGATCGGCTCGAAATCCTCGAACAGGCCTTTATCAAGGCCACGGAGTCCCCGGAATTTAAAAAGGTCACCGAGCGCTTGATGATGCCGACTGTACAATTCGACCGAGAGAAGTTTCGAAAGACAATGGAAGAAGACTCCGAGATGCTGGGCAAACTTCTCCAGAAAATGGGTTTAACAAAGTAAAAGGAGCAAGCAGTCAGGAACGGTCTGACCTCAGGAAAAAACCCTTCCGGGGTCAGCACCGTTGTTTCTGCTTTCACAAAAATCGCCTTATATCGTGCGAGAACATGAAACAGGAAGCCTATACATACATAAAAGGACATTGCGGATGGGATTCCGTAACCCTTTTGCATGGAAATGAAATTCCAATCGGACAGGAACATCGCATTGCTCATCTTTTGTTGAACCCACCGTGTCACGGTGGCATTGAGATCGGGTTCATGTACCCTCCTGAGGGAAAAGAGGATATCCGGCTCAGAATCATAGACTCCACAACAAAAACCTGGTTGCCAATGTGCGGCGGGATGAGCCAGGTTATCGGATTGGCCGCTTTTCAAACAAGTATGGAACAACAGTTTCGTTTGCGGAAACAATATCCCAAGACCCGGATACTCATCGGGACCGATTCCGGGCTGGTTCCGGTTGATGTCAGATTTGACGGCGGCTGTCCTGCAGAAATCACGACCTTGATGCCAGATTATCCCTCCTACATGTACAACGAAGGCGTCCGCCCAGTGAATATCCGCGGAATACCAGCAATGAAGATCGGGTACTTTCTGGTTTTCAAGCTCGACGACCTTCAAAGGGCTTATCCTGATGCGGAATTCCGACACCGCAGACCTGATTCGGATCTCGAAGTGCTGGGAGACATTCAAGCTGAGTATCTCCAGAATCAGAGGCTTCCAGGCTCAACGCTCTACAGTATGCTCTACGACCTTCATCCAGAGGAGGACGGTGACGCCAGAATATTTACACGGTTTTTTAAGGGTAAAGGGGTGCCCCAGACCACGCCGCTAGAGGCGCAGTGCGGCACCGGAACCATCGCCGTTGGCATGGCCATGGCTGCCCGGAAAGAACTCCCTTTTACCGGAAACACAGGACAGATTCTTTTTGAATGGGGCAGTCGGCGGCTCACCCCGGATCCGTATGGACTCAGAAAGTCGATCCTGAACTTGGAATTGCAGGGTGATTATTTGATCCGCGCTTCATTCAGCCATAATATTGTGGAGCTTCAATCGGCAGGAACCGTCTATCTCCCCTCGTTCAACTCCCGGCTGTATTGAAGCGGCTCTCTGATTGATGTCAGCGTGGTCTCTGGCCTCCCTGACATATT
Source organism: Desulfohalobiaceae bacterium (assembly GCA_021737115.1). Taxonomy (GTDB): domain Bacteria; phylum Desulfobacterota; class Desulfovibrionia; order Desulfovibrionales; family Desulfothermaceae; genus JAABTT01. The sequence continues at coordinate 1,259 of JAIPER010000105.1, read as the reverse complement.
GCATATTCATTCAAGAAGATTTGAATTTAATATTTGAGGATGCTTTGGGATAACTTTAACAAGGAGTAAGGAAGCAATGGATTCGATTTTGCTCATCGGTTCGGCGGGCAGTGTGGGCCATGACATCATGTATTTGATGTCTTCCATGAATCTCCCCATGAAAGTCATTGGGGCTGACTACAACGAAGCCAAAGGTCGATACGAAGTGGAGGAATGCCTCCAGATCGCGCACAATCTCGGATACTATCCTGATTTCAGTTTTACCACCATCGATCTGTTCAATATCGAGCAGACTGCCGAGATGTTGCACAAAATCAAGCCCAAGGTTGTGTGCAACCTTTCCAGCCTCGGTTCATGGTGGATCACCCGGCTTCTTCCGGATGACGAGTACAAGAAAATCGGACCCATCGGGCCCTGGCTGCCGAATCATCTGACCTTGATTCACAAATTGATGCAGGCGATTCAGATGAGCGGCATCGATACCCAGGTCGTGAACGGAGCCCTTCCTGATGCGACCAATGTGGTGCTTTCCAGGCTCGGCCTGACCCCGACCTGCGGCGGCGGGAACATGGATATTGGCGTGCAGCGGATCAAACGCATCGTGGCGCGCGACATGGGGGTGCCCTATCAGAATGTTCAGGTGTACGGAGTCGGACATCACGGCACATTTTACACAGTAAAGTACAATGGACCCTTTTGGCTGAAGATCATCGCAGAGGGCAACGATGTCAGTCAAAAATATCCCAATGAAAAAATAGCCGGGATGTATGATGAAGCGGGTTTCGCCGTAACACAGCAGTTTAGCGGGGCTCTGGTGGACCAGATGAAGACGGCCACAAGCTTTCTGAACAACATACTCGGACTCTATTTCGATACCAAACGAATTCATGAAGCAGTTCCCGGGCCGAACGGTCTGCCGGGAGCTTACCCGGCAAGATTCAGTGCAAATGGTGTGGAGGTGGTCCTTCCAGGAATATCTCTGGAAGAAGCAATAGATATCAATGAAAAGGGCGGGCAGATAGACGGTATTCAGGAAATCAAGGATGACGGAACCGTTGTCTTCATGGACCAGAATGTGGAGTACATGCGGGAAGTTGTTGGCTACGTCTGCAAGGAGCTCAAGCCCGATGAGAGCGAAGCCCGAGCCAAGGAGCTTGGCGACCGTCTCAAGGAACTCTATGACAAATACAATGTGGCCTGACGCTTTCTTGTTCCCCTCTCTGGCAACCCTGGTCAGGGAGGGGGCAGGGGAGGGTCGG
>JAIPER010000104.1 GCA_021737115.1 Desulfohalobiaceae bacterium | reverse complement strand
AGGACTTCTCCCAGGGGGGTCCCGATTCTGGCAAAACAGTTGACCGGATCTTCAAGACCGCTGCCGGCAACGGTCAGCAGCTTATCCAGGATAAGCCGGTTGTGATTGATGGCCAGGGCAGCGCTGTAGGCTGTTTCCGCATTCAAGACCGTTACTCCGAGGTCTTCCGGGCTAAGCTCCGCAGGGTACTCCTTGCCGGTGACCGCATGGACCAGGAGCTGTTCCTTGTGCTGGGGGTGCCTGGCCTGGACCGTGATTATCTTGAATCTGTCCTGGCTGTTCAGGATATCGAGGGCCTGGGCGGCCTCGGCGTAGACAACGATGACCGCTTCTTGAGCCCCGGAAATGTTCTTCAGGATGTCGATACCGGCCAGGACGTCCTGGCTGTGCTGGTGCAAAAGGGCGGTGGTCCGGCCCTGAACGAAGTATTCGTCCAGGCAGTTGACGATCAGGGTCTGAATCTTTCGGGATCGGTAGAAGGAGATCTTGTCCAGAAGAGGGACGGGTTGTCCTGTGTAGTCGTAAACACCGGCCTGGATCAATTTTTCCAGGGAGCCCTTTGAGGCGAGGTCGATTTCCCCCTTGACCGGTGCTTCTTCTTCCGGGGTCTGGATGCTCACGGCCGTTGTCCTTTCTCCGTTTGGCAGCCGGAAGTCCTTGCTGACCTCTTCGATTTTTCCGGAAATAGGGGCTAAAACCACAGAAGAGACGCCTTGCCCGATGATTTCGCCCTCTTTGACTTTGTTCCCCTTTTTCACCAGCAGTTCGACGGATAGTTCCGGGCTCAGGCTCAGCGGGACAACGACTCTGCCCGGAGCGGGAAGGGTTTTGATGGGCTCAGGCTCAACGCTTTCAGGCACAGGTAACCGCAATCCACCTTTAAAACTGGCTGCTTTCATATGCTCGCGCTCTCTTTTCCATACTTACGGTCGTCATGAATGGAGTTTGTCTCTGTTCGAAAATATCGGTCAGTGATTTGTTACGATGCAGGGCCCATCGCACTGTATTCCTCCCGTAAGTATTCATGTTTTATGGATTTGGTCAGCCATGGGATACGTTTTGGCTTCAGACCGGCAGTTGGCCGGATTTGAGACTCTTGAGGTTCATATCCTTCGAAAGCCTTATCGGCGGCGGATTCAAAGGGGTCAATGTACGCTAACTGCCGGTATATCAAAAGCTTTCTACTCATATTTGTATTTTTTGGGATTGTCAAGCCGTTCAAAAATCAGTTTGATCTTTTTCCGGCTTGTATTGTAGGGTATGTCAAGCCAGGCTCGACAGGTACCGCTAAACAGGAGGAGAGTTATGAGCAGGACGATGCAGATTCAAAATATTTTATCCCGTCGCAAGCCACTGATTGAAAGAATAAAACGCATTGAAAGCAACCTGGAAAACATGCAGGGACTCTTGAACAGGTTTGTCCAGGAGGGAGAGACCTTTAAAAGGGACGTAGAAGATAATAAGATAAGAAAAATAAGCTCCTTACAGCAAAGCTGTTCTGAGCTGAAGAGCGAAATCGCCTACCAGCTCGGACAGCTGGACAAGCTCCGTTCCCGTTTTTCCAGGCAGACCCTGAACATCGGGATGGTCGGGCTGGCCAGACAGGGAAAGAGCCGCCTCCTGCAGGCCCTGACCGGGTTGGGCCCGGAAGAGATTCCTGACGGCAACCGGACCGACTGCACCGGGGTCCGCAGCAGCATCATGAACAGTCAGGGCGAGTTTGTGGCCACGGTCAGCTTTTATACCCCTTCCTCGTTTCTGGATGAGATCATCTCTCCCTACTTCGTCAACCTGGGGCTCGGGGCAAAGCCCCTGAGCCTGGAAGAGTTCGCCGCCAATCCCTTGCCCGATCTGCCTGCCAAGAAGCAGGATTCGGCAGTGGCCAAAGCCCAGTACGCCTACCTGCAGCGTTATCATGAATCATACCCGCGGTATAAGAATCTTTTGGGTGAAGATCCCAGGCAGATCCCCAGGGAGCAGATCAGAGAGTATGTCAGTCAGTCCTCGGCTGATGGAAACGAGCCCTATCACAATTTTTTCGTGGTCCAGGAGGTCCAGATTCAGTGCCCCTTTCCGACTTCGGATGTAAGCGATATCGGATTCGTGGACATGCCCGGCCTTGGAGACACCGGTCTCGGCAACGAGGAACGGCTTTTGAAAACCCTGGCCTACGAGGCGGACCTCCTCTTTTTTATCCGTCTGCCCTCACCAAGCGGGGACAGCTGGAACGAGACGGACATCATGCTCTATGACACCTGTGCCCGGGCGGTGACCGAACTCCCCCTGAAAGACTGGTCCTTTATGATCCTCAACCGGACCAGAGCCGAAGCGGACCTCGGTGACAACCTGGCCAACTGCAAGGACCTCGAAGGCCAAATCAACATTAAGGGAAGCGGTTTTTCCGAGATAGTGATCGCCGATTGTTCAGATCAGGAGGAGGTCCTGCAGAAGGTTCTGGATCCGGCTCTGGAATATCTGACCTCCAGTATTGAAGAGATCGATGCCAAATATGTGCAGAAGAAACACGACCAGCTCCTGGAGATCAGAAAATCAATCCAGCGCCTCTTTGCCCAGGCCACGCCGGAGAAGATCCTGGGGGCGGAATCCATAGGCAGCAATGAGGAGCAGCAGTTTCTTGATCTATTCGAGGACGCCTGGCAGGAAATGGTGCACCGCTTCGAACAGCTCCTCAATGAGCTCTTCCAGACCAGGGACAGCTCCAATGTCCATTTTGTGCAAAGCATCAAGGAGGTGATCGAAGAAGCCCAACACGATACCGGCATACCGGACTTGGAGAAGATTGAGCGGCAAAGGGCGGAAGAGAAATCCTATGACGGGGCCTTTTACTATTTTTTGAACGAGATCAGGGCCCACCTCTCCAACAAGTTCTTGAACCTGGACGAATCTCTGTCCTTCACCACCGAGGAGGCCAAGCAGTCGGTCAGCCAGGTCTTGGAGACCCACGGCGGGCTCAGTTCCCTGTCAAATGCAGAGGGTACGGATTTTTTACGGCAGCTCTACGAACTGGGCAATGTCCCGGGGTATGATTTCCGGCTGATCCAGGATGCCCTGAATATTCTCATTTCCTTTAAGCTCTCTTTCCGGGGCTTGATACAACACCGCATCCGCAAGCAGATGGACAATCTTACCCCGGATCGCATTGAATTTAAAAGGTTCAATATGTTGAATTCATTGAAGCTTTCATTGAAAAGCCTGGTGCAGCGGGAGAAGATCACCAATGCGGAGACCCTGCAGCACTATCTGCAGGATGCCCATCAGAATGTCCTGGGGAAGATAGAATCCTCCCTCAAGGAATTCCATTATGAACCGAATCAGGCCATCTTCGCCATTGTCGAGGAATTCACGGACCGGGCCTTTCGGGCCAAGGGGGTCAGGAATCAATGGCAGACCTTTTACCGCATGAATCGAGCCAGCATCTGGCCGGAACAGTTCAAGAAGATCGCTCAGGGAACATATCTCCGGGAACGGTGGCAGACCCTGGTCTTGAATATCTTAGACGGAGCCCGGACAGGGGAATGGGAACTCGCTGTTCTGCCTCCCCGGGAAGGCTGAGGAAATGTCTTGCCTCACAGGCTTTTTCTTGTTCTTAACCGTGAACCGTGAACCTGGAACCGTTCCAATACTCAAATTTCGTGCTTAGAATTTATCATCCTTTCGGCGACAGGATCTTGAACAGATCAACCGGGATGGGCAATATGGTCGAGGCCTTGCTCTCATAGGTCATTTCCCGCATGGTCTGCAGGTAACGAAGCTGCAGGGCCTCGGGGTGTTTGCTGATGATCTCCGCGGCTTCGGCCAGCCGGGTGGAGGCCTGAAATTCGCCTTCGGCATTGATGACCTTGGACCGCCGTTCCCGTTCCGCTTCCGCCTGCCTGGCCATGGCCCGCTGCATTTCCTGGGGCAGGTCGATGTATTTCACTTCCACGTTGGTGACCTTGATGCCCCAGGGATCGGTATGTTCGTCCAGGATGGTCTGGATCTGGTTGTTGATCTTGTCCCGATGGGTCAGGATTTCGTCCAGCTCCTCCGCGCCGCAGACGCTGCGCAGAGTGGTCTGGGCCAGCTGTGAGGTGGCGAACATGTAATCTTCGACCTCGATGATGGACTTGACCGGGTCCAGAACCCGAAAGTAGATGACCGCGTTGACCTTGACGCTGACGTTGTCTCTGGTGATGACGTCCTGGGCCGGGACATCCAGGGCCAGAATCCGCAGAGAGACCTTGACCATCTTGTCGATGATCGGGATGAGGATGATCAGTCCGGGCCCTTTGGCTTTGAGTACCCGGCCCAGCCGAAAGACCACGGCCCTCTGGTACTCGTTGAGGATCTTGATGGCCGAGGCCAGGAAAAGCACGACCAGGACGATAATGGGGAGATAGGTGTAGAGGCTGTTCATTGCTGCTCTCCTTTGCTAGGCGTTTTGGTTTCTTGCGGTTCAACTATGAGGGTCAAGCCGTCCGCCCCCTTGACCCGGACCCGCTCCCCGGGAGTGCGGGGCAGCCCGTCAGCGGATCGGGCCTTCCAGAGCTCGCCCCGGACCCGGATCCGGCCCTTTTCCCCGGACCAGTTCACCACTTCTCCAGATAGACCGTACATGGATCGGTACCCGGTCTGGTGCGGCCGTCTCTGGGCCCTGGTGACCAGGAACAAGCCCAGGCCGATAAAGGCTGTAGCCGCGATAACCGTGGGCAGGATCACCCTAAGGGGCAATACGATGAGTCCATACTCGAACTTATAGAGGATCATGGAGCCGATAAACAGGGAGACCGCCCCCCCGATGCTCAAGAGGCCGTAGCTGGTGACCGCGATCTCCAGGATGAAGAGCACCAGGCTGAAAATGATGAGCAAGAGGCCGGCCGCCGTGGTCGGCAGTACGGCCATGGCGTAGAGGGCCAACAGGAGACAGATGGCGCCGAAGGTCCCGGGAAAGACGGTCCCGGGATTGCTCAGCTCGAAGAAAAGCCCGGCAATGCCACCCAGCAGGAGGAAATAGGCGATCTGGGGATCGAGCAGCCAGGACAGGAATTTATATCTGAAGCCGGGTTCGTAGCTTTTGATAGTGAATTCATCTTCAGTGAATCCGGGCGTGTCGAGGGTGGTTAAAAGCCCTCTGGAGCCGATCTGGGTCAGAAGGTCTTCCGGGCTGACGGCTATCAGGTCGACGACCTTTTTCATGACCGCCTCGGATGCGGTGATGCTGACCGCCTCTTCCACGGCCTTTTCATACCAGTCCACGTTTCTCCCCCTGCCTTTGGCCACGCCGCGGATCAGGCTCAAAAAATCGTTTTTGATCTTTTTGGCCATGGTTTCCGGTATGTCCTTGCCGCCCATGCCCACCGGGGAGGCAGCCCCTATGCTGGTCTGGGGGCTCATGGCCGCCACGGTGGAGGCCGCCACCAGGAAAACACCGGCCGAAGCGGCTCTGGCTCCCTGGGGGCCGACCCAGATGACCACGGGCAGGGGTGCATTGAGGATCATCTTCAGCATCTCCCGCATGGATTGACCGAGCCCTCCCGGGGTATCCAGACCCAGGAGCAGGATCGCGTGACCGTCTTCCTGACTGACCTGGATCACTTTTTCCAGAAGATCTTCCTGAGCCGGATTGATGCTGCCCTCGATCCGGCAGTAGAGGACGGAAACGTCTTTACCGGCCCAGGCCGGCCCGGGAAGAGGCACCTGGGTCAGGCAAAGGATGATCAGGACTATGGGCAAAAAAGGGAGGCCTTTCATTGTATCTCCAAAATACTATACTATATACTGATTCCTGGTTCGTTTTCCCGACAAAGACTTTTTTGTATGCAATACCGAATAGTTATAAAAAGGACACGGGGAATCAGTATGCGTACATCACGGACCGGGATGTCTTGCCGTCGACCTTGATGATCAAGGGAGACTCAAGGCGGACATGGACGGCGTGGCCGGTCTGGTTGACAACGGGCTGGGAGTTCAGCCAGTCCCAGTCCAGAAAATCGTCCCCTTTGGCGTTGACGTTGATGTAGTGGATGCCCAGGGTGGTGATGTTGTGGAAAAAATGAGAACCCTGGGATGGTTCGGCATTGATCTGGTCTGAGAAGACCTCCACGATGGCTCCGACCCCGGAAATATCAGACCAGTGAACCGGGATGCCCAGCCAGGGGTCGGCCGAACCCCATCGGCCCGGACCGATCAAGATGTATTTGCTTCCTTCCTGGAGCAGGGTTTTGTTCAGCTTTCCGATTTCCCCGGCCATGTCCACGGTCTTGGCAGGATCGAAGGTCTCCGGTTTGATGAAGATGATGTCCTTGAGGTCGTCTTTGACCGCGTTTCCCAGGGCATTGGTCGAGAAACAGAAACTTTTGGAGATTTCCTCCGGGCTGATCCGGACCTCGATCATTTCCGCCCTGGCCGACATGGGGCGCAGCTGGAGAAAAGCGAATTCCGGCGGCTGATCTTGTTTCTGGGGCAGGTTCACGGAGAATTCCATCTCCACCGGGGAACCCATGCCCTTTTGTCCGAGGTGGAGGAGGTCGGCCATAATCGGGGCCAGGGGGAACTGATTGTATTTCAGGATCCGGGCAAAGGTCAAAACCGGATATCCCTTCGGCTGCAGAGAGTCCCTGATTCGGTGTTCATCCGGATTGTAAGTGCTGAACAAAAGGGACAAGGCTTTCTTTTCCTTGAGGTCAAAGAGATCCGTTTTGCTCAGATTGAAGCTCTCGTCCGGCTCAAGGGACTGTTCCGCCGGGTCCATGTTCAAACAGTAGTAGTAGCGCTGCGAATTTTCCAGGGTGTCTTCGACCCGGGAGCGCTGGGGGAGAATCTGGGGATTCTTGGGAGAAAAGCGCAGGGATTTTTCGCCCTCTACCACCATCTTGCCCAGACCCGCGGCAATGGTCACGATGCCGTCTTCCGGTTTCATCCGGGAAAAGGGGTAGTAGTTGTAGGATTGCCCAACCCCGGAGATGGCCGGAAAGAAACAGTCACCATAGGTCTGACCCACGAGCTGCTGGATAATGACCGCCATCTGCTCTTCCTCGGTCCTTTGCCCGACTCGCCTGGAAAAGGACTTCGGGGCCTGGAAATAGGTGGAGGCGTAAACCAGTTTGACGGCCTTGATGAGCTGGGTCAGTCTTGTTTCCAGATCCGGGGAGTTGTTGGGGAGCATGTAGGTCAGGTACAGTCCGGCGTAGGCTTTGAACTGGGCATCTTCCAGAAGGCTTGAGGAACGTATGGCCAGAGGGTAATTGATGTGTTCCAGATAGGAGCGCAGATCGTCTTCCAGCCAGAGGGGAAACTGGCCCTTCAAAAATGAATCGCCGATATCCCGGTCCGGGAGGTCGGCCTTGGCCAGCCAGCGGAGATCGTTTTCAACGATAAAGGCCTCGAATCCTTCGGTGGTGATGATCAATGTCTGGGGGACCATGATCTTGACCCCGGGATATTTTGCATACAGTTCCTGATTCTGATTCAGGTAATGGGAGACAAAGGCCAGTCCTCTGCCCTTTCCTCCAAGCGAGCCCTTGCCGATCTTTAAAAAGTCTGTATCCGGGTCGAACTCCTGGGCGTTGAAGTTGACCACGATTCCTCTCTGCCGCTGTCTCCTTCTTGATCTGATCAGGGAGATCAGATGCTGGCGGTGGGCCTCCACGTCCTCGAAATCCTTTCCTCTGATGGGGCGCACTTTGGAGGCCAGGACGATTTCCGTTCTGGTAAAAAGCCATCTGGACAGATCATTGCGCCTGGTGTGCAACATCACTGATTCTTCGGGAATATTGGCCAGATGCCTCTCCAGGGTCAGGAGGTTGTGGGCCCGCCGGATTTCGGTTCCGTCCGGCATGCGAAAGACAAAGTCTCCGAATCCCAGCTTGTTGATAAAAAAATCGTGGACCTCCTGGTGCAGGGTCGGGGAGTTCTTGTCCACGAAGCTGGCCGGGATCTGTTCGGCCTTGGCGGCATTTTCGGGTTCGGTGCTGGCCAGGAGCAGAGGGATGTCGAAATGGTCCTTTTTGATAGCGGTCAAGAGCTTGATGCCGGCCTGGCCGTCTACCTCTCCCCGGCGCTGATAGCGGACATCGGAAATGACCCCCAGAACGTAGTTTTCGTACTTATTATAGATCGACATGGCCTGATCGTAGTTTTCAGCCACCAGGATCTTGGGTCTGGCCCGCATGGTCAATAGCCTGTGTTCTTCATTGAGTCCTTCCTCCATGACCGCCTGGGTCTGGCGGACGAGTTCCTTGTAGAGGATGGGCAGCAGGGAGGAGAGATACAACGGTGAGTCTTCGACAAAGATGATCACCCGGATCCCGGCGAACTTGGTGTCATTGACGACATTGAGACGGTCTTCGGTGCTTTTGATGATGGCCAGCAAAAGGTCCGTGCTGCCCGACCAGACAAAGATCCGGTCTATCCCGGATTTTCTGGATTCCGTGTAGAAGATCTCGCTGGAGGGGATGGAAGAGTGGGTGAGCATGATCACCGGGAGTCTGGGACCCCTGACCTTGATCTCCTTGGCCAGATGAAAGGCGTCCATGTCGGCCAGCCTGGGCATGGTGATGACCAGATCAAAGGTTTTCTGCTCTACGGCCGTCAGGGCCTCTTCCGCCGTGGCCGCCCAGGTCAGCCGAGGAGGTTGGCTTAAGTTCAGGCCGCGGTATTCATTGATGATCCTGTCGGACAGGCTGTAGTCCCGTTCCATGATCCAGGCGTCGTACGGGGTGGACACCAGAAGGATGTCTCTGACTTTCCTGGCCATGAGCTCGTGAAAGATTTTGAAGTGGGTATCAAAGTCCCGACTTGAGGCTTCCGGCTGATAAGACATTGAAGGTTCCTTTGTCAGCCCTGCCTCTGGCAGGCCTGACATATTTGATGTAACTATTTTATAAGATTAAGTTCTTAGAGCTTGCTCCAGGCGTTTATACATTCTTGCGGTCAGTTTGATCAAAAGGTTATGATTTCCTTGTGTCCACATTCTTGCATGAAAGAGTTCGGGTTGCAACACTGCAGGCAGAGCTGGCGCGAAGGAGGAACCACTAGCCTGCCTTGACATTTCTGAAAAGAGGGTTGACTCTTTTTGGAAAGATCCTATCAAAATTTTAGAAACCATACTGATCCAAATTCGGTTTTTACAACAAAGACTGGCGACCCCAAGGGCCCTGGCCCAAATTTCGCAAAAAGCTTAGTTGGATCAGTACAGCAGGATATTTCAATTCCATGATCCGAATCAACGAAATAATCGAGAAGGCCTCCCAGTACCTGGGAGAGGCCGACACCAGTCTCATTCAGAAGGCCTACGTCTTTTCAGCGGCCAAACACACCGGACAGATGCGACTTTCAGGCGAACCCTATCTATCTCATCCTCTGGAGGTGGCCAATATCCTTGTCGACTTGCATCTGGATGCCGAGGCCATTGTGGCCGGCCTGCTCCACGATACCATCGAGGACTCCGGGGTGAGCCTCGAGGAGTTGAAACAGAATTTTGGCGAGAAAATAGCCGATATCGTCGACGGGGTAACCAAGATCGGCCAGGTCACCTTCGATACCCGGGAAGAGGCCCAGGCGGAAAACATCCGCAAGATGATCCTGGCCATGGCTAAGGATATCCGGGTCATTCTGGTGAAATTGGCCGATCGGCTTCACAACATGAAGACCCTGGGGTTTCAGAAATCCTTTAAGCAGAAACTGATCGCCCAGGAGACCCTGG
>JAIPER010000103.1 GCA_021737115.1 Desulfohalobiaceae bacterium | reverse complement strand
GGCGGCTATCTCTATGTCAAGACCTTCTACGGCGTGCATACGGTTTTCGAGAGGGTCAAGGCCCCCCGGCACCTCAAGCCGGCCATCGGGGGGCTGTGCACAGGGGTGATCGGCTTCTTCCTGCCGCAGACCCTGGCCTTCGGCTACGGGGTGGTCCAGCAGGGCATCTACAACGAGCTCGGCCTGCTGCTCCTGTTGGGGGTAGCCTTCGGCAAGATCCTGACCACATCCTTCAGCATCAGCTCCGGAGGCAGCGGCGGGGTCTTCGGGCCTTCGGTGGTCATAGGCGGGGCCTTTGGCGGGGCCGTGGGCAAGGCCTTCGAAGCCCTCTGGCCCGGCCTCATCTCCCCGGGGGCCATGGTCATCGTGGGTATGGCCGGCTTCTTCACCGCAGTCTCCAACACCCCGATCTCCACCATCATTTTCGTCAGCGAGATGACCAATTCCTACCATCTGCTTTTGCCGAGCCTTCTGGTCTGCATGCTCTGCTATTTTTTCTCCCAACGCTTCACCATCTACAAGGAGCAGGTCAAGAACAAGGCGGCCTCCGCAGCCCATGCCGGGGAGTTCTTCGTCAACATCCTGGAATCGTACCGGGTCCGGGATCTCGAAGAATCCATACGGCAGGTCCATACTATCCCTGAATCCATGACCTTCTCCGAGTTCAAGGACTTTTACACCCAGACCGATCAACACTACTTTCCAGTTGTCGATGATCAGGGCAGACTCTCCGGAATCTTCTCCCTGAATGATTTTCGCAGCGTGCTCTTTAACCCTGAAGTGGAGGCCCTGGTCCTGGTCAAAGACATTGCCGGCAACAACATCATCAGCACCACCATGAGCGAGGACCTGCACACCGTGATGAACAAGTTCACCCGCAAGAATATCGACAGCCTCCCGGTGGTGGCGGAGAACGACCCCTACCTGCTGCGGGGCATGCTCAGGAGAAGGGAAGTGATCAACTTTTACAACCAGAAGGTGGAAGAGCTGAACCGGCAGAAGCAGGAGTAAAGAGGCATGGAGCAGAGGGAAGAAACTGAAGACAGATGTCGGATGTCGGAGGTCGGAGGTCGGCAAGAGAAGAGGCATGGGGCATGGGGGAAGAAACTGATGTCGGATGTCGGAGGCCGGAGGTCGGCAAGAGAAGAGGCATGGAGCAGAGAGAAGAAGGGATGACAGTGAATCAGTGAGTCGGTGAATCAGTGAGTCAGTGATGAAGAGGAATAAAGCATAGGAATGAGATACAATAAAGCGGGCTTCGCCCGCAACCCAAAGGTTCCAGGTTCACGGTTCACGGTTAAGAAAAAGAAAATAGCCCTCTGATTTAGGGCTTCAGCTCCTTCGGGGCAACACACTTTCTTGTTTTTGATTGCAGAGATTCAGGGATAAGGCACTAACTTGTGATTCTTCTGTAGACGAAATTATTATAATCCAGATTTTTCCTGGGTCTTCCCAGGAAAAATCTGGATTCAGGTGCGATCGCTCCAGAAGCACCTCGATCCCTTGACCCGCAGCCAGCCAAGGGGCAGATCCCGGTAGTAGAGTCCCAGGACCCGCTGCCCGGGGGGTGCGGTCACCTGCAGGCTCTGACCGGAGAGGAGCTGTTGCAGCTCCTGGACCGAGTCCAGAACCAGTTCCGGACCGAGGCCTCTGGGGGGAAGGAGCAGTCTGGCCCGGGCCGAGACCAGAGGGGTCTCCCGTTTTTTGCCCAGGTAAAACCCCTGCCATTTGATTTCATCCGGCAATTCCTGGAGAGCTTTTTCCGGAACAAATTCAAGACTGCGGTTTTCTTCCTGGATCCTGCCTGCAGGGACCCGGGCAAAGCAGGCCGGGTGGGCAAAGGGATTTTCCGGGTAAAAATCAGGGTCCGAGCCATAAGAGGCGCTGCGGCCAGGCCTCTCTTCGTGGCCGGGTTTGTGCAGAGCGGCCAGGAAAAAGGACTGCCCCTTCGAGGCCCCTCCCTGGATGCGCACACACTTTGCCGCCCCGGCTCTAAGGGGATCTTCAAGGACAAAGCCCGGAAAAGGCTTCAAGGCGGCTTGTTTCAGACCCAGTTCAGACTCCGCCCAGAGAACCTGATCCTCGTTTTCAGCGACGTTCGTGGTGCAGGTGGAGTAGAGCAGCCTGCCGCCCGGAGCCAGAAGCGTTGCGCATTTTTTAAGGAGCCTCTGTTGGAGGTCCAGAAGGGGCCCGAGCTTCTCCGCCCTCCAGATAGTGGTGACCCGGGGGTTCTTCTGGGCAGTGCCCCAGCCGCTGCAGGGAACGTCTAAAAGGATGCGGGAAAAGGCCGGCGGGGTCTCGGGGAAACGTTCGCCATGGTAGCCGCAGCTGGCGACGTTCATGGCGTTTTGCTGCCGCAGGTTCCGCCTGAGAGTGGACAGGCGCTTGCCTGGTGGTTCATTGGCCAGGACGAGGCCCGTCCTGCCGGTCATCCGGGACAGGATGCCCGTTTTGCCGCCGGGGCTGGCGCACATGTCGAGGACGGTCTCCCCCTTGTCCGGGTTAAGGGCCAGGGGAGGGAGCATGGAGGATCGGTCCTGGATATAGATCAGGCCGAAGAAGGCGGCCAGGGAACTTCCCATAGGCCTGGGCTCCAGGGTCAGAACCCGGGACTGGTCATAGAAGTCCAGGGGGTGAAAGCGGTATCCCTCTGCCCGCAGCAGCGATTCCACGAGAAGGGATTCCCCGGGGAGACAGCTCAAGCGGAAGGTGCGGCCGGGGGGGGAAGAGGTCATGACTGCGGAGGATCCAGGGGCTGTCTGTTAAAGAGGTGCAACAGATAGAGCGGCCAGTTGAAAATGGCTTTTTTGTAGGTTTTCTGGTTGGTGACGGTTTTGAGCATTGCCTGAAAGATACAGCGGTTGCGGAGCAGGTAGTGAAAGGAAAGGTGTTGCCTGGCATAGAAAAAACCGGCCAGGCGTTTGGCCCAGAGCAGATCTCCGGCGATCTCATCCTGTATTCTTCTGGTGTAATTCTGAATATTCCCGGCCAGGATGGTCTCGGCAGCGGCCATGCCGCTGAACAAGGCATGTCTGATGCCCTCTCCGGTATAGGGATCCACCAGCCCCGCGGCATCGCCCACAAGCAGTACCCTTCCTGAATGGACCTTGGCAAGACCGGAGAAAACAGGCAGGGGGTAGGCCCTGGTCCGGGATTTGGAGAGATCGATGTCGAATCTGGCCATCTGCTCCTGCAGTATTTTCCTGAGTGGTTGTTTTCCGGGCTTTAGAGCGCCGATGCCCACGGACAGGTGATCAGACTTGGGAAAGATCCAGTAGTAGCCAGAGGGCAGGACGTTGAAACCGGCCAGAAGGCGTCCCTGGAAAGATTGCAGAATATCGCGGTCAACGGTGGTTTCCGCCTGCAGGGCCAGGCTGTTCCGCCGGCCATTGCCAAGGCCGGTGACAGCGGCGACCCGTGAGTTGTGGCCGTCGGCCCCGATGAGATATCTGGCCCTGAATGTCTTTCCCCGGGCTGTAGAGATCACCACTTTATGTTCGTCCTGGGTCAGGCCGGTGACCCTGGACTGTTCACCGACCTCGGCCCGGGAGTGTTCCAGTAAAAACTGGTCGAACCGATCCCGCATGACCATGGACAGCGTTCTGTCCGGTACGTCCATGGTCACGGTGTTGGGACCGAAAACGCAGCTGAAGCGGCGGATCTTTTGTTCAATGACCCGGTCAAAGGAAAAAGGGAAGAGATCCAGCCCGGCATCAGGCACCCCTCCGGCGCAGGTTTTGTAGCGGGGCAGTTTCTTCTGTTCCAGGATCAGCACCCGGCAGCCCCGCGCTCTCAAGAAATAGGCCGCGCTGCATCCTCCCGGACCACTGCCCACGATAATGACGTCTGCATCCAGGTTCATCTTATTCAATGATTGTCAAAAAAGGGTTCTTTCTTTACACTCCACAGGCATGAATGTCCGGGCCTGGATATTCTATACTTTTTGAATTGATTTTTGGCAAGTCCGGCTCGAGACTCGGAAAACAAAGGGGTTCTCGGGAAAAACCGGATATGGTGGACTATGAGACGGACGAACGAATGCTTTGAAGCAGATCCAAAGGTGCGCAGGATAAGGCAGGTCCTGACAGGGTTGCAGCCCGGTCTGGTGGCTGTTTCCGGCGGCGTGGACAGCCGGTTCCTGGCCGCCCTTATCGTGCGCTTCGACCTCGATTTCAGGGCCGTGTTCTTCGACGGTCCCCGCATGTCTGCACGGGAAAAAGAGCAGGCGCTTGACTTTCTGGAAAAAAGCAAAATCGGATTCGATCTGTTGCCGGTCGACCCGCTCAAGGAGACGGAGGTCCTGCACAACGACCGGCAGCGCTGCTACTTCTGCAAAAGGGATCTTTTTTCCAGGGTCCTGGAGCACGGACGGGATTTGGGCCGGCCCCGGGTCCTGGAGGGCAGTCACCTCTCGGACCGTTCTGCCTACCGTCCTGGACTCAAGGCCTTGACAGAACTCGGGATTTACAGCCCTCTGGCCGAGGCCGGCTTTACCAAGCAGGCCATCCGGCAACAGGCCGGGTGGATCGGACTGGATTGTCCGGATCAGCCTTCCAGGCCCTGCCTGCTGACCAGGTTTGCCTATGGTTACCGGCCCGGGAAGAAGGAGCTGGAACAGGTGGGTCGGGCAGAAGACGAGCTTTTCAGGCTGGGGCTGACCGCGTTTCGGATTCGGGTTCTTGACCGGGCCCGCAGGTTGCTCCAGCTGATCCCCGCAGAGGAGAGCCTCGCCCGGCATCATGCAACCGGGATCAGGCAGGTCATGGAACGGAACCGGCTGAGCCCGTTCGAGATCGTGGTCACGGAGAAAATCAGCGGATTCTTTGATTGAACCAGCAAACGGGGGATTCTTTTCATGGCGGCCAATGTTTTTTTCTGGAATTTGAGCTCTTCTCGGCGGGTTCCCTTTGACCGACGGCTGCGCCGGCTGTTGAAGGAATCCGGCTATGCCTCATTTCTCCGGCCCGGGGACCTCGTGGCCTTGAAGGTCCATTTCGGGGAAAAGGGATCCTCTGGATATATCGGCCCTCGACTCCTTAAGCCCGTGGTCGATTTTTTTCGCAAAACCGGGGTCAAGCCCTTTCTGACCGACACCAACACCCTGTACGTCGGACAGCGCGGGGAAACGGTCTCCCACGCCCTGCAGGCTGCAGAGCATGGCTTCGACCCGCTTCTGCTCAAGGCCCCGGTGGTCATCGCCGACGGATTGAAGAGCAACCATGAGGTCTCGGTCATAGGACCGGGGCGACACTTTGAGCACTGCTACCTGGCCGGGGATATCCTGGATGCCGACTCCCTGATCAACATCAGTCATGTGACCGGCCATGAACTGACCGGGTATGCCGGGGCCCTGAAGAATCTGGGAATGGGCTGCGCCACCAGAAAAGGAAAAATGCATCAACACTGCGGCCTGGGACCCGGGCTCGATCAGGCCAGGTGTCTGGGCTGCGGGGATTGTATAGAGGTCTGCGGGGGCGGGGCCCTGTGGCTCGACGTAGAGGGGAAGATAAACATAGACCGGGAAAGCTGTACCGGATGCGCGGCCTGTTTGCTGGCCTGCAGGCAGGCTGCCCTGCAGGTCGATTTCAAGGTGGAAATACCGGTTTTCCTGGAACGGATGGTGGAATATGCCGGGGCAGTCCTTTCTGCATTCACCAGGCCGGTACTGCATCTCAACTATCTGCTGCACATCACCCCGGGCTGCGACTGTTCAGGAGGCAACAACGGCCCTGTCTGTCCGGATTTGGGAGTTCTGGCATCATTGGATCCGCTGGCTCTGGATCAGGCCAGCCATGATCTGGTAAACCAAGCCCCGGGGCAGACCTCGGTTCTGCCCGCAGGATGGCAGCCTGGTGAGGACAAGTTTGCAGCCCTGCATCCATCGATCGAGGCTCAGTACTGTTTCGAGTATGCCTGGAAACTGGGTCTCGGCAGCCGGGAGTATCGACTCGTTTTGGTCTGATATTCGATTTGCCTCTCCGGGCCTTAGAGGCCCGGAGAGGCAAATCGAATATATATAATTATTTTAGATTATTACCAAAGAAAAGCAGAGGGGATAGTTCTTCAAATGGTATTGCAGAAGCCGTGGTATTCTGTTATTTTTTTTACGTGGTCATTCCCGGTTCCGCCTGGAATCTGAGCGAGAGGGAGATTGAGATAGCATGCAGCTCGACGCAAACGATCCCTGGTCCTTTGTCCGCGGTTTTCAGCCGGTGAGCCTCTGTGACTGGCCGGGAAAAGTGAGCCTGGTCCTTTTCTTCGGCAGCTGCAATCTGCGCTGTCCGACCTGCCATAATTGGGACCTGGCCACCAACCCCGAAGCCCTGCCCCTGATTCCCCGGGAAACGATCCTGGCCTTTCTGCGTTCCCGGCGGAACTGGCTGGACGGAGTCGTGATCAGCGGGGGCGAGCCTGCCGGGATACCGGGCCTTAAGGATGTCTGCGCAACCATCTCGGAAACAGGCCTGCCGCTGAAAGTGGACAGCAACGGTCTCAGGCCCGGGGTCCTGCATGACCTGCTTGACAGGGACCTGGTCCAAAAGGTGGCGGTGGATCTCAAAGGCCCCTTTGCCAAGTATCCGGAGCTGACCGGAGAACGATGTACATCGCTGCAGGCGGAGTCGGCTTTCGCCTCGCTCTTCGAGACGGCCGGGCAATTCGGTTCCAGGGTTTCTTTTCGCTGCACACGGGTGCCGGGTCTGACCGGGGCTGATATCGAGGCTGCCACGTCCTGTCTCCCCAAAACCCACGACCTCGTGCTCCAGGACTATGTGCCCGGGCGGATAGAGATCAGCCCTGCCTCAGGCAGGCCTGACGCATAAGCATTAGAGCCTTGCCCCATATTCTTAAATAGTGTTTGGCCGGAAACTCACCCATCTACTTCGTTGCTGCAAAATTTTGAAATCCTCATGTATAGGAATACACTGCGGTTTCAAAATTTCTTGCGCCTTGTATCTGGGCAAGTTTCCGGCCAAACACGAGTTTTCGTTCAGGCACTAAATATAGTAAATTGTTATATGTCGGGCCTGCCAGCGGCAGGGCTGACAAAGGAGGAGCGGATGTTTGTAGAGCAGTATGATGAGCGCCTCGGCAGGTCCAGACCGGAATCCCCGAAACCGGAGCAGATCAGAAAACGGGACGGCCGCCTGGAAACCTGGTCCCTGGACCCTATCGCCCAGGCCATCTTGAAAGCCCTGCAGGCCAAGGGAGTCAAGGATCCGCTTCTGGCCAAGAGACTGGCCTCCAAGGTCGAGAAAAAACTGACCGGGACCAGAATCCCCGAGCAGGAGCAGGTCCAGGACTTTGTGGAGCAGGTGCTCATGGAGAGCAGGCTCTTCCACGTGGCCAAGCGTTATATCCTCTACCGGGAACAACGGCGGCAGCTTCGAAGCCAGAAGGAAGCCTTCCTGAACATCAGCCAGATCATAGACAATTATGTCAACAAAGAAGACTGGAGGGTGGCGGAAAATGCCAATATGGCCCATTCGTTCCAGGGCTTGATGCTCCACCTCTCGGGGTCGGTCCAGGCCCGGTATTCCCTGGAAAAATATCCGGAGGAAGTCCGCCAGGCCCATGAGCACGGGTATTTTCACATCCATGACCTCTCTTTCGGCCTGGCCGGGTACTGCGCCGGCTGGTCACTCCGTGATCTGCTCCTGGAAGGCTTCAATCTCGAGGGCCGCTGTTCCTCCGGACCGGCCCGGCACCTGGATTCCGCTTTCGGACAGATGGTCAATTTTCTGGGAACCCTGCAAAACGAGTGGGCCGGGGCCCAGGCCTTCAACAATGTGGACACCTATCTGGCCCCGTTTGTGCGCGAAGACGATCTTCCCTACGTCAAAGTCAAGCAGGCGGTGCAGAAGTTCGTCTACAACCTGAACACCACCTCCCGCTGGGGAGGCCAGAGCCCGTTCACCAATCTGACTTTTGACCTGGTGCCCCCCAAACACATCGCCAAAGAGGGGGTGATCATCGGCGGCCTGCTCCAGGACCGGACCTATCAAGAGTATGAGCCGGAGATGGAGATGATCAACCGGGCCTTTTTGGAGGTCATGCTGGAAGGGGATTACCACGGACGGATCTTCAGCTTTCCCATCCCGACCTACAATGTGGGCCCGGATTTTCCCTGGGATTCCAAAGTGGGGGAGCTCCTTCTGCAGCTGACCGCGAAATACGGGGTCCCCTACTTTCAGAATTTCATCAACTCCGATCTCAAGCCAGAAGACGTGCGCTCCATGTGCTGCCGCCTGCAGATGGACATCCGGGAACTCAGGAAACGCACCGGCGGACTCTTCGGAGCCGGAGACCTGACCGGCTCCATCGGAGTGGTCACCCTGAATCTGGCCAAACTGGGCTATCTGGCCCAGGACGAGGAAGACTTCCTGGACCTGGTCACCGAGTATGCCTCCCTGGCCAAGAACTCCCTGGAGTTCAAACGCAAATGGGTCACAGACAATATGGAAATCGGCATGTATCCTTTTTCCAGGCGCTACCTGCAAAACGGCCTGACAGGGCATTTCAGCACCATCGGGCTTTTAGGTGGGCACGAGGCCTGCCTCAACCTGCTGGGCAAGGGCATTGAGTCCCCCGCCGGGGTCAGACTGATGCAACGGACCCTGGAGCTTCTCCGGGAGGTGACCTCCAGGTTTCAGGAGGAAACCGGCAACCTGTACAACCTGGAAGCCACTCCGGCTGAGGGCACGAGCTATAGGCTGGCCAAGATCGATAAGCAGCTCTATTCAGACATTCAGACCTCAGGGACCGAGACTCCCTATTACACCAACTCCACGACCCTGCCGGTGGGGGCCACGGACGATGTCTTCGCCGCCCTGGAGCATCAGAATGAACTCCAGCCCCTGTATACCGGGGGCACGGTCTTTCATACCTATCTCGGCGAGGCCATGGCCGATGCCAAGGCCCTGCAGTCCTTTATCACCAAGGCCATGAGCCAGACCAAGCTGCCCTATCTCTCCATTACCCCGACCTTTTCCATCTGCAAGGACCACGGCTACCTGGCCGGGGAACACTTCATCTGTCCCCACTGCAATCAGGAGGCGGAGGTCTATACCCGGGTGGTGGGCTACTACCGGCCGGTGAAGATGTGGAACAAGGGCAAACAGGCCGAGTACCAGGACCGGGTGTGCTTTGATCGGGAGCGGCTGTAGGGGGGTACTAATTGTTAATTGTTAATGATTAATGGTTAATGGGTAATGGGTAATGGGTAATGGGTAATGGTTAATGGGTAATTACAGAGTTCTTTGCCAACTTCTGGTATGAAATTTCATTTGTTTTCAAAAAAAAGCACACCTGCTGAAGAAAAGGGATTCTTCGCTCGCCACAGTTAAATGCGCTTCGCTTACAGAGATTTAACCGGGCAGGCAGACTCGCTCAGAATGACAGATAAAGAATAGCTCGTGTAAAACTCCATAGTCATTTTTTCGAAGTTTCTGCCTCGATCAAACTGGCAATTGTTTGTGGACTTCAACTCAATTTCATAATAGTCCTGGCTAAATATTCTTATATAAATTAATTAATAGCTTACGAGTACCAGTTCTTTTATTAACAATTAACAATTGACCATTAACAATTACTCTTTCTGCTATGAGCATACTCATTCGCAATGTCCGTCTGGATGATGAGGTCACGGACGTCTTTATCCGGGGGAACCGCTTCGAGAGGATCGGACCGGACCTGGATATCGCGGCCGAAAGGGTCCTCGAGGGCAGGGGCCAGGCCAT
>JAIPER010000102.1 GCA_021737115.1 Desulfohalobiaceae bacterium | reverse complement strand
GGATTCGCACCGGGACAGTCTCTGCTGCGGCGGGGGCGGGGGCCGGATCTGGATGGATACACCCCTGAGCGAACGGTTTTCCGATATTCGTCTGGGACAGGCCAACGAGGTCGGGGCCGAGGGCCTGGTGGCCTCCTGTCCTTACTGCATCACCAATTTCGAGGAAAGCAGGCTGAACCTGGAGTATGAAGATGTCCTGGAGGTTAAGGACATCACCGAGGTCGTTCAGGAAGCGCTGTGATGGAACCAATCGAGCTGTTAGCCATTAGCTGTTAGCCGTTGGCAAAAAAGAATCAAAGCTTTTCAGGAGCTGAAGACATTTTATTGGTTACAACCTGATTCAGATGCTAACAGCTAATGGCTAAAAGCTAATCGCTCAAATAAGAGGATAGAGTATCATGCAAAAAGAACTTCCTGCAGAAAATTTTGGAGACGTCATGATCGTCGGCGGCGGAGTCAGCGGCATCCAGGCCTCTCTGGATCTGGCTTCTTCCGGCTTCAAGGTCTATTTGGTGGAGAAATCACCCGCCATCGGGGGGCATATGGCCCAGCTCGACAAGACCTATCCCACGAATGACTGCTCCATGTGAATTCTCTCGCCCAAACTGGTCGAGGTCGGCCGGCATCCAAATATAGAAGTCTTGACCTATACCGAAGTGGACGAGGTGAAAGGGGAAGCGGGAAACTTCCGGGTCAGACTGAGGAAGAAACCCAGGTACATCCGCGAGGACAAGTGCACGGGCTGCGGGATCTGCACGGAATACTGCCCGGTGGAGATCCCGGATCCCTTCAACCAGGATATTTCCACGAACAAGGCCGTGCATGTCTATTTTGCCCAGGCCATCCCCCTGATCGCCTATATCGATGACAGCTGTCTGTATCTGAAGGAAAAGAAATGCCACATGTGTGCGGCGGTCTGCAAGAACGACGCCATCGATCTGCTGCAAACCGAAGAAGAGGAAGAGATCAAGGTCGGCTCGATCCTGCTCTCGCCCGGCTATGAAACCTTTGATCCCGAGGTGCGGGGCGACTACGGCTACGGCAGGATCCAGAACGTCCTGACCAGCATGGACTACGAGCGGCTGCTCTGCGCCACCGGACCGTACGAAGGCGAGGTCCTTCGCCCTTCGGACAAGAAGCATCCCAAGCGAATCGCCTGGATTCAGTGCGTCGGTTCCAGGCAGGTCCAGGAAGGCGGCAACAGCTACTGCTCCTCGGTCTGCTGCACCTACACCCAGAAGCAGGTGCTGCTGACCAAAGACCATAACGCGGAAACCGAATGCACCATCTTCCACAATGACGTCCGCTCCTACGGCAAGGACTTCGAAACCTACTTCCAGAAAGCCGACTCCCTGCCCGGGGTCCGCTTCATCAGGAGCTACGTCTCCATCGGCAGGGAGGATCCGGAAACCAGGAGCGTGAGCATCAAGTACGCGACCACTGACGAGGGGGTCAAGGAGGAGGAGTTCGACCTGGTGGTCCTCTCCGTAGGTCTGGATTCACCGAAAAACGTGAAGGAGTTGCAGAAGACCTACAACATCGAGCTCAACGAGCACGACTTCTGTAAGATCGATTCCAGAAACCCCATGCGGACCAACCGGCCAGGGATTTTTGTCAGCGGCGCCTTCCAGGGGCCCATGGACATCCCGGAATCGGTCATCACCGCCAGCGGAGCCGGCTCCCAGTGCGCGGAATACCTCGATCACCGGCGCTGGAAGCTGGCCAGAGAGCGGGTCTACCCCGAGGAGCGGGACGTCTCTAAGGAGGAGCCGCGCATCGGGGTCTTTGTCTGTCATTGCGGAGCCAACATCGGCCGGGTGGTCGACGTCCCCGGTCTGGTTGAATATTCCAAGTCCCTGCCCAACGTGGTTCACGCCCAGGAGCAACTCTTTTCCTGCGCCACGAACTCCGCCGACGAAATCACGGAGATGGCCAAGGAAAAAGGTCTCAACCGCGTGGTGCTCGGCGCCTGCTCCCCCAGGACCCTGGAACCCCTGTTCCGGGATACCCTCAGGGAGGCCGGCATCAACCAGTACTACCTGGATATGGCCAACATCCGGGAACACGACTCCTGGGTCCATTCCAAGGAGCCGGAAGAGGCCACGGAAAAGGCCAAGGACATCGTGCGCATGTCCGTGGCCCGGGCCAAGCATTTAAAACCGCTCCAGGAGATCGACCTGCCGGTCAACAAGACGGCCCTGGTGGTCGGCGGCGGCATTGGGGGCATGACTTGCGCCCTGTCCATCGCAGACCAGGGACACGAGGTCTATCTGGTGGAGAAGGAGGCCGATCTCGGCGGCATGGCCCGCAGGCTCCACACCACCCTGGAAGGGCTGGACGTCCAGCCCATGGTCAAGGACCTGGTGCAACAGGTCTACAAGCACCCCTCGATTCAAGTCTCCCATGCGGCGACTATCGAGGATGTCTCCGGCTACGTCGGCAACTTCGCCACCACGGTGAACAGCGAAGGGAGGACCAAAAAGATCAAGCACGGCGCGGCCATCCTGGCCATCGGGGCTCAAGAGTATAGGCCCGAGGAATACCTCTACGGCCAGGACGAACGGGTCCTGACCCACCTCGAAGTGGGGGAGCGCATCGCGGCCGGGGACGAAGATCTCCTGAAGGCTCAGAGTCTGGTCATGATCCAATGCGTGGGCTGCCGAAACGAGGACCGGAACTACTGCGCCCGGGTCTGCTGCGGTCATGCCGTGAAGAACGCCCTCCAGCTCAAGGAGATCAACCCGGAGATGGAGATCTACATCCTCTACCGGGATATGCGGACCTATGGGTTCCGGGAGGATGCCTACCGCGAGGCTGCGGATAAAGACGTCAAGTTCATCCGCTATGTACCACAGGAGAGGCCGGAGGTGGAAGCCGGCACCAGTGAGGACGGACGGGATGTTCTCCAGGTCACCCTGCCCGATTATGTTCTGGGACAGCGGCTGGTCCTGGATGCCGACTATCTCTCCCTGGCCGCCGCGGTCATCCCGCCGGCCGAAAACAAGCGGATCGCCCAGCTGTTCAAGGTCTCCCTCGGTCTGGACGAGTTCTTCAAGGAGGCCCATGTCAAGCTGCGCCCGGTGGAGTTCAGCGCCCAGGGGGTCTACCTCTGCGGCACGGCCCACTATCCCAAGCATATCCCGGAAACCATCAACCAGGCCCACGGCGCAGCCGGGCGGGCCCTGACCCTTCTTTCCCATGACACGGTCACGGTCTCCGGATCGGTCTGCGAAGTCGCCGAACAGGACTGCGTCTCCTGCGGGGCCTGCATCGCGGCCTGCACCTACGACGCCATCGAGTTCAAGGAGACCCCGCAGGGCAAAAAGGCCTGGGTCAATCAGGTCATCTGCAAGGGAGACGGACTCTGCAACGTGAAGTGCCCCACCGGGGCCATTGCCCTGAAGCACTTTACCGACGAGGGACTCCTGAGCCAGATCGATGCCGCGGCCACCGAGGAGGACATCCTCGAAGAAATCGAGGCGGCAGCGGAAGAAGTTGAAGTTGAAGAAGAAGCCACCTAATCGTAGACACAAAGGAGATGTCATGAGTGCCGAATTACAGTTCAAGCCCAAAATCCTGGGTTTTGTCTGCCACTGGTGAGCGTACGGCGCTGCTGACCTGGCTGGAGTTTCCAGACTGCAATACACCACTGAGACCCGGCTGATCCGGGTCATGTGTTCCGGCAGAGTCGACCTGCGCTTTGTCCTCAGGGCCTTTCTCAAGGGCATGGACGGAGTGTTCATAGGCGGCTGCCATCTCAATGAATGCAACTATATCACCCACGGCAATTTCGACGCTCTGAACATGGTTTTGCTCTGCAAGAAAATCATGGAGCGCATCGGGCTGAATCCGGAACGGCTGCGGATCGAGTTCATGTCCGGCGGAGAAGGCCATCTCTTTGCCGAAGTCGTGAACAGTTTCGGAAAGAAGGTCAAGGAGGTGGGGCCGCTGGGCCAGAGCGAAGGCCTGGACAAGAAGACCCTGCAGTTCAGACTCGAGGCCGTGAACCAACTTGTCCCCTACCTGAAGCTCGTGGAAAGCCAGCGGATGAAGGCCTCCACCAAATCCGAAGAGGCCTACCGCAGTTTTTTCAGCAGTGAGGAGGTCGACCGGATCTTTGATGAGCTAGTCGGCGACAAGCTGGCCATCAGCCAGATCCTGCTCCTGCTGCGGGAACAGCCGCAATCCACCGGGGCCATCTCTAAACAGCTGGGGATGACCCCGTCTGAGGTCTCCAAGTACATAAAGAGCTCGTCGCGGCAGGGTCTGGTCCGCTATGACATGGACAGCAAATGCTACAGCATTTAAGAAAAATATTTTTTCTTTATACTCAGAGCCTTAGCTGAATGAACCGGATTTTGCCCAAACTCTTTTTCTTAAATGCTCTAGACCCATTTAGGATACCAACGCGGGCTTCGCCCGCAACCCAAATGTCAAAGCTTAAACAAGAAAAAGAAAATTAAACCACGAAGTAACGAAGGACACAGGGGTTCACCCCTCGTGGAAATTCTTTACTTAGTGTACTTTGTACCTTTGTGGTTAAAAATTCTTGTTTTTTATGACAGTGCTTACGGCGTAAGTCACTAACCTGCAAAAAGCTTGTGTGGATCACCCGAAGTAAAGGAAATTGGTCATGAACTTAGAGAGAATCGATCAGATCATCGACAAACATAACGCAGAACCCAGTTCACTCATACAGGTCCTGCTTGAGATTCAGAGTGAAAACCACTGGCTTCCCAGGCAAGCCCTGGAACGGGTCAGCCAAAGACTCGAGGTGCCCTACACCCGAATACAGCATATAGCCACCTTTTATAAGGCCTTCAGCCTGGTTCCGAAAGGAAAGCACGAGATAAACATCTGCATGGGCACGGCCTGCCATGTTCGCGGTGCGCCGCGTATCCTCGACTCGATTCAGGACCTGACCGGAATCAAGCCCGGCGAAACCGATCTCGATTTGAAGTTCAGCCTGGAGACCGTGAACTGCCTTGGCTGCTGCGCCCTGGGCCCGGTCGTGGAAATCGACGGCAAGACTCACGGCAACCTGGCTCCGGGCAAGACTGCGGACGTGATAAAAAACTACGAGTAAGGAAGCATTATGTCGCGGATACAAACGCCTGCTGAATTGGAAGAATACAGACAGTCCATCCTGTCTCAGCGAGATCCCAAGAAACCCTGCATCACCCTCTGCTCCGGCTCCGCCTGCCACGCGACCGGGAGCGACGAGGTTGCGGCCGGTCTGGAACAGGAACTGCAAGAGCAGGGACTCAGCGATGAGGTGGACATCAGGAAGACCGGCTGCCACGGGTATTGTGAGCGAGGGCCGATCATCGTTATCCACCCCGAAGAAATCTGCTATTTCCAGATAAAGCCTGAAAACGTACCTGACATCGTCTCCAGCACGATCAAGGAACAGAAGGTCCTGGACGATCTGCTCTACACCGATCCCCAGACCGAGGAAAAGATCTCCCATGAATCCGAGATCCCCTTCTACAAGCACCAGAAGCGGCTGGTTTTCGGGTACAACGGGAGTATCGATCCCAAGAACATCGAGGACTACCTGGCCATCGGCGGGTATTCAGCCCTGGCCAAGAGCCTTTCCGGGATGACCCCGGAAGAGGTCCTGGAGGAAGTCAAGAAATCCAACCTGAGAGGCAGGGGCGGGGCCGGCTTTCCAGCGGGGATAAAGTGGGAAGGCACCCGCAATGCCCCCGGGGATACCAAATACGTCATCGTCAACGCAGACGAGGGGGACCCCGGGGCCTACATGGACCGCAGCCTGCTCGAAGGCAATCCGCATTCCATCCTCGAGGGGCTGGCCATCGGGGCCTATGCCGTGGGCTCCCACGAAGGCTATATTTATGTCCGTCAGGAATACCCCCTGGCGGTGGAGAATATCCTCATCGCCATCGAGAAAGCCGAGGAACTCGGCTTGCTCGGCAGGAACATCCTCGGCTCGGGCTTCGACTTCCAGGTCAAGGTCCACCAGGGGGCCGGGGCCTTTGTCTGCGGCGAATCCACAGCCCTGATGACGGCCCTGGAAGGCCGGGTCGGAGAACCCAGACCGAAGTATATCCGCTCCAACATCAAGGGCCTCTGGGAGATGCCGAGCGTATTGAACAACGTCGAGACCTGGGCCAATGTCCCGCTGATCATCAACAACGGCGCCGACTGGTTCACTCAATACGGGACCGAAGGCAGCAAAGGCACCAAGATCTTCTCCCTGGTGGGCAAGATAACCAATACCGGGCTGGTGGAAGTGCCCATGGGCATGAGCCTGCGCGATATCATCTACAAGATAGGCGGTGGAATCCCCGGAGGAAAGAAATTCAAGGCGGTCCAAACCGGAGGTCCGTCCGGTGGCTGCATCCCCGAAGACCAGCTGGACCTGGCGGTCGGGTTCGACGAACTGGCCGAGGCCGGCTCGATGATGGGCTCGGGCGGGATGATCGTCATGGATGAAGATACCTGCATGGTCGACGTGGCCAGGTACTTCATCTCCTTTCTCACGGACGAATCCTGCGGCAAATGCGTGCCCTGCCGGGAAGGCCTGCGGCAGATGCTCCGGGTTCTGACCGATATCACCGAAGGCAGGGGCAAAGAGGGCGACATCGAACTCCTGGAGGAACTCTCCGAGACGGCCACCGAGGCCTCACTCTGCGCTCTGGGCAAGAGCGCTCCAAACCCCTTTCTCTCTACCCTGCGCTACTTCCGGGACGAGTATGAGGCCCACATCAGGGACAAGACCTGTCCGTCCCTGTCCTGCAAGGAGCTCATCGCCTACCATATCGACCCGGCCAAGTGCCAGGCCTGTATGATCTGTCTGCGGAAATGCCCTGCCGATGCCATCGTGGGCGGCAAGAAGCAGATCCACGTCATCGACCAGGAGAAGTGCACGAAGTGCGGAACCTGCTTTGAAGTCTGCCCCCAGCGCTTCGGCGCGGTCACGAAGATTTCGGGCCAGCCGGTCCCGCCTCCGATACCCGAAGAAGAACGAACCGTAAACAGGAAGAGCAAAGCACAATGAGCCAGATCCAACTGCAGATCGACGGGAAAGAAATCAAGGCCCGGGAAGGGATGACGGTCCTGGAGGCAGCCCGGGAGGCTGGGATATACATTCCCACCCTGTGCCACCACGAGAAGCTGGAGCCCTTCGGGGGCTGCCGCTTGTGCCTGGTGGAAGCAACGGTCCGCAATCGGACGAATCTCGTTGTTTCCTGTGTCTACCCGGTTCAGGAGAACGTCGTGGTTCGCACCAGGTCCGAGAAGGTGGATCGTATTCGCAAGACCATCCTCGAGCTCTTGCTGGCTCATGCCCCGGATTCCATGGTTTTGCAGGAATTGGCCCGGGAATATGGGGCCGAGCCGGACCGCTTCGAAAAGGAGTCCTCGTTCTGCATCCACTGCGGGCTCTGCGTCCGCTACTGCGCCGAGGTCAAGGGCAAGCATGCCATCGGCTTCATCGATCGGGGCATAAGAAAGGAGATCAGCTTCATTCCGGAAATCGCCGCCAAGGAGTGTGCGGCCTGCAAGGAGTGTTTTCCGCTCTGCCCGACTTCTTATCTGCAGTCGGTGTTCGTGTTGACTGAAGCACTGGCCGCTTCTACTCAGGATTTGTAGATACAATTTAAAGCTGTTATTATTTTTAAGGATCAGAATTCTTGAATCCTGACAACGACACGAAACAGCATCAGGCGCTTGTTTTGCGAAACGGGGACTGCCAGACCCTGTCCCTGGAATTGATCGGAGAGGAGCCCCTGTCCATCCGCATCGAGGGCAGCCCGTACGCAGTGGTCATGCGCACTCCCGGGGAGGAGCTATTTCACGCGGCCGGCTTCTGCCTGGGCGAGGGGCTGGTCGAGGCGCCGGACCAGTTCTTGAGCATCGGCTATTGCCAGGATCTTGACCCCAACGTGATCGAGATCCTGCTCTCGCCTGAGCAACGGAACAAGGTTTCCGCTCTGCTTGACAGACGCGGCTTTATCAGCCAGACCAGCTGCGGCATCTGCGGCAAGGAGATGCTCAAGGACTTACAGCAGGTCGTGTCCCCGGTCCGTGATGGCCTGACCCTGGAAGCCGAGCGGATTTTCAGATGCCTGGACAAGCTGTTCGAGACCCAGAACTACTATCCCCGGACCAAAGGCTCTCACGCCGCCCTTATCCTGGACCAGGATCTGAACCGGCTGGCCTTCACCGAGGACGTCGGCCGGCACAACGCCCTGGACAAGGCCGTGGGCAAGGTCTTCATGGACAGGCAGCTGGAAAAGGCCGGTCCTCTTGTCCTCTCTTCCAGAATCAGCTATGAGCTGGTGCAAAAGGCGGCCAGAGCCAATCTGCAGGTCATGATCAGCAAATCGCGGCCCACCGCCCTGGCCGTGGAACTGGGCCGGGCCTTGAACATCACTTTGGCCTTTGCTTCGGATAAAACGGAGATCTTTGTCGTCTCCGGTGAACACCGAATCTTAAATCGAGGCTCATGTCTAAGTAAAAAGGCAGACATGACCTCGATTTAAGATATATTTTGATTTTTTAAGCAAATCAAAACACTGCTTAAGTGATACTGGCCCAGCAACACCAGGACACTCTTATTCATATGGATACATTATTTGTTTGATACATATATTTATTTAAGCGTGGACCAGCAATTAGTTGATCAAGTCGGAACGTTGAAACAAGGAGACGTGGTCCAACTGACCACAAATGGAGCTTAAATAAGAGCTTAAATAAGGAGGGAAACCTTGAAGATCTTAACGACCGCAAAAAAGGTGGTTGACGTGGAACTCAACATCCGCGTCCAGGACGGGGCCATTGTGGAGCAGGGGCTCCAGTATGTCATCAACGCCTGGGACGAAACCGCTGTGGAAGCCTCTGTCCAGCTCAAGGAAAACCATGAGGCCGAGACCACCCTGGTCAGCATCGGCGGCGGCGACAACACGGATATGATTCGCAAATGCTATGCCATGGGCATCGACAAGGGGATGCACATCGAAGATTCCTCCCTGGAAAAGCCCGATTCCTTTGCCTATGCCAAAATCTTGCAGAAAGTCTATGAAAACGGGGACTACAATCTGGTGATCACCGGCAAGCAGGCCCAGGATACGGACAACGGCCAGACCGGGATTATTCTGGGCGAATACCTGGGACTGCCCTGCGTGAGCAATGTCATTAACATCGAAGTAGTCGACGACACGCACATCAAGGTCTCCCGGCTGGGTGACGCGGGTACCGAAATCGTCGAGTTGGAGCTGCCGGCTGTGGTTACCGTGGACGTGAGCATGAATGAACCACGCTTGCCCGGCATGCGACAAATCATGATGGCCAAGAAAAAGCCCATCGAGACTATGGACCTGGCCGGAGTGGGCACATCAGCCGAGGAAATCGGCGCCGCCGCCCCGAAATCGGAGGTTGTCGAGTTCATGGAAACAGAGAAGCGCCAGGGCGGGCAGAAGTTCGAGGGCGATCCAGCCGAAGTCACCGCCCAGGTGGTGAATCTTTTGGCCACCGAGGCCAAGGTGCTGTAGGAGCAGTAAGCCGTAAGCATTTAGCCGTTAGCAGGAACTGAAATAGCGGAACCATACAATTCTCCTACTCAAGACAAATTTTCGGGTACAAGGATATAACTCCATAATCGGGCAAAGCTAAACTGCTAACAGCTAACAGCTAACGGCTAAAGGTTAACTGCCTAGTTAAATCGTCACCTTTCGAAACGAACCATATTGAGACAAAGGATAGACTATCATGACTAAAGTACTCGTCGTTGCAGATATCAAGCAAGGTGCAGTCAAAGGCAGCACTGCGGAGCTTCTGTCCAAGGCCAAATCC
>JAIPER010000101.1 GCA_021737115.1 Desulfohalobiaceae bacterium | reverse complement strand
CCATCGATCAGCCTATAGCTGTTCGCCTCCATGCTTCCGATGCCTGCAGTTACCTGTTCGTTGACAGCAACTGACTCCAACGGAACCTTCGCACAGCCTCCAAGCCCTACGACAACCCAACTGCCGAACAATCCCAGAAAAAGCCAGCTTGTAATCGTCCTCATGACTCATCCTCCAATGCCGAGTGATGCACTGGTAGCCGGACCTACAATACCGTCCACCAGCAGATCATGTTGCTTCTGCCATTTCCTGACCGCATTATCGGTGGCCGGGCCGAAAATCCCGTCCTGCGTGAGCGTCAGGCCGGCCTCTGCAAGCGCCTCCTGAAGCGCCCTGACGTCCTCTCCCCGCAAAAAAGGAGTTCGCAGCCGCAACAGCCGCATTTCGTCGGCTTCCGAGCTCGCCCTGGGATCACCTGGTTCAGTCAGGACTGATTCGCTCACCAGGACCCCCCGGCAGGTAAAAGGCAGATCCAAGTCCCAGTTGCCCTCTTCGATAAGCTCGCGAAACGAGTTCATTCGATAGACCGTCTTGTGCAAAAGGTTGTTGGAATGGTGGGCCAGCCAGTCACGACGCACCTCGATGTAGTCTTGAATCCATTGTTTTTCGCCGATATCGGCTACCTTTCCGAAACGCTCCTCTGTCCGACCCAGCATCCGGGACCATGATCCATGAATGCAGCTGTCGTACACCACACCGACGCCCAGTGCCTGCTCCACAGCGATGGCCCGGGCTGCTCTCGTTGCCGGGTTCCAGTAGACGGAATCAAAAAAACGATCCTGCGCAGACTGCATCACCGGATCTCGACCGGCATCTCTAAGCAGTCGCCGAAATTTCATGTCCTGGTCCAGATTGACATCCCGATCCTCCAGACGGCCCAAATACGGCGTCAACGCCTCGGCCAGCTCGGCCCCGGCCGATTCACAGTAGCGCTTGATCAAGAGATAGAGATTGCCGCTGGACAGGGTGGTCTGCGAGCGGCCGTAGGTCAGATGCCCGCTGTCCCCTTGCAGCAGGGTGACCTTGCCGTAATCACCCAAGGGTCGACTGGTCTCGAAAATGTTGACAATGGCCTGGGCCGCTCTTTTTTGTAACTCCGTGAGCATGATCGATCCTCCCTAGGCAGAATTTCAATACCAAAGAGTAAACAAAAATACTGCCGAGCGTATGGCAAGACCGGATATACTGATCCAATTTTAATTTTATCAATAAAGGCTTCTCATGGCTCGGCTTCAGCCCATATTTCCTCAAAAAGCTAAGATAATGCACACATCAAAGGTTTTGGCGTGGACGCAGCCTTGATGCTTGTATTCCTGATCCTGAAAAAATCGCAGGAGGGTGATCTATAAGGTTCAAGTTCGCAAATCCATTGCATCCAACTTCTGGTATAGCCTTATTATAGGTCCAGAGCCGACTGCCAGGCCCCGAGGACCTGCCTGCCCATGACGAACTCCCCAAGGTGATAGGCGGTGTGATCGACCACCAGTAGGGCCTGGCGCAGGATGCTGCGGTTCGACATGTGCTTGACCGGCGAAAGCACGTTGCAGCCCGGATCCTGAATGAGCTCGCTTAGCTCCTGCCTGTCGGCTAGAAACTGATCCACGGTCCTTTGCCAGGCTGAGCGGTCAGCCTCCGCGTTCTGGCCGGGCCAGTACTCGTCCGGCCAGACTGGTGACTGGTGACCCGGGTCCTGAATGTATCTGAGGATATCCCACTGCGCGATCCTCATGTGCTCGAGCTGATGCCAGAACGTATAGGGGACGTTGTCCGGCTTTTGGTTCATAAGCTTATCTGGAAAATCTTCTATGGCCTCTTCAAAACAGAGATGCGCCCCTTTTCCCTCAAGCGCCGGGATGAGCCTCCTCTTGGCCTCATTATTGGCTGCGCTCAGATCAAATGTCATGACGTCCTCCAGGGTCCACTATTGAGAAACTTCATATCAAATCGGCAAAGCTTCAAACTGGATATCCTATTCTACCTGCTGAGTCGATCCATTGCAAGTTTCTGCAGCCATTATAAGGACGCTTTGCCATTTTCGTAGTCTCGTATGACATCCGATTTGAGCTTACAGATGTTATGGAAGCTCAAATCGGATATGGGAAGCGATACTTGTCGGTGAGGATCTGCCCCAGAGCCTCGACAACATGCCTGGTGACATGGGCGAAATGGTTCTGAAGGGCTTTTCGGGCCTGCTCGCAATCCCTTGAGACCACAGCTTCGAATATAGTTTGATGTTCCGAGCCGACAAAGTGTTCAGAGGCCACAAAGAGCAGGCTTCCCCGGTACTTGATGTACAAGAGGTCAAAGAGATGGGTCAGCGTCTGCAGCTGGATTTTCCGGCCCGACAGCGAGGCCAGAGTCAGGTGAAAAGATCGGTCGTTCAGGATACGTTCGTTGAGAAAGCCGTGCTGATCTTCGGATGGATTGTTGTCCAGGACGTTTCGCAGGCTGTCCACGGCCCGATCGTCGAGAGCCTCGATAGTTGCCGACAGGAGGGAGAGCTCGATCGTTTCCCGCAGCTCATAGATTTCCCGGACTTCCTGCAGACTGATGGATTCGGCCACATACCCCCTGTTTGGCTCATGGCGGACCAGCCCCTGAAACTCCAGCCGCTTCAGGGCCTGAATCACCGGGGTCAAACTCATGCCAAGGGTTTCGGCCAGGCGGCGGTAGGACAGTTTCTGGCCGGCGCCGATTTCATTGGAAAAAAGCATCTGCCGGATGCCATTGTAGGCTAAGTGGGAATAATCCGTGTTTTTCTGTGCCTTTTTGTGATATTTTCTAGTCAAAGCTAAATTCCACTGTTTATTATTTGATTATTTTTTTGATTATATAGAGTCGGCCGCCTTGTCAAGCTTGCTTTTTCAATCCCTTCTGAGCGAGTCCGCCTGCCCTGATCAATCACTGAAGCGAAGCGCATTGAACCGGGGCGAGCGAAGAATCCCTTCAGAAAGAACTTGACAGCATCCTTTGATCGGAGTAGTCTTTGAAAGCTTTTTAATTAAATTATTAATCAAAATTTTGCAAACCAGACAATTATCCAGAATATTCAACCCATTTCAAAGGAGAGAGCCATGAACGGGGCGGAAGTCCTGGTTGAAATGCTGAAAAGATATCAGGTGGAAACGATCTTCGGCGTGCCGGGGGACACCAGCATCCCGCTCTATGATGCCCTGCATGCCGCTTCTTCTTCCATAACCCATATCATGGCCCGGGATGAACGATCGAGCGCCTTTATGGCCGACACCTACGCCCGGCTGTCTCACAAGCCCGGGGTCTGCGAATGCCCGAGCGGGGCGGGACCTCTCTACATTCTGCCCGGCGTGGCCGAGGCCGATGCCTCTTCCATCCCCCTGTTGGTCTTCACCTCGGATATCCCCCTGGCCGGTGAAGGCAAAAAAACCATCACCGAACTGGATTGCCAGAAGCTCTTTGAGCCGGTAACGAAGTGGTCCCACCTGGTCAAAGATACAGCCCGTCTTCCGGAAATCATCAGGCGGGCCTTCAGAGTGGCCACCACAG
The DNA here is from genome assembly GCA_021737115.1 of Desulfohalobiaceae bacterium. Taxonomy (GTDB): domain Bacteria; phylum Desulfobacterota; class Desulfovibrionia; order Desulfovibrionales; family Desulfothermaceae; genus JAABTT01. Next base: position 6,303 of record JAIPER010000101.1, on the reverse strand, counting down.
GCAGACCGGGCGCCGTGCACCTGGCCTTTCCCCAGGAGGTGCTCAGCAGCGAGTTTCCCGGACAGGACATGCACCTCTACAGTGAAGAGGAGTGCCAAGCCTACCCTGCTTATCGTACCCGGGGCAGCAGGGCCAAGCTGGAGCAGGTCTGCTCGTTGCTGATGCAGGCCAAGCGCCCGGTCCTGATCGCCGGCGGCGGCACCAACCATTCTCAGGCCTCAGAGGAGATACTCGAGCTGGCCGAAACTCTGAACTCGCCTGTAGTGACCACCATTTCCGGACAGGGGATCATGCCTGACGAGCATGAACTGGCCTTGGGGGTTATCGGGGACAACGGGTATCACCCCCATGCCCACCAGGCAGTTGAAGAAGGCGACGTCCTGCTGTATTGCGGCTGCAAGCTGGGATCGGTCTCCACCATCAAATGGACCCTGCCCTCTTTCAAGCCAGAGCGCAAGATTCTCCAGATCGACCTCGACCCTGAACTGCTGTCCAATAATTACAAAAACGAAATCAGTGTGGCCGGAGACGCCAGGCTGGTTCTCAGGGACCTGGTCTCTCTTTTGCACATCAATGCCTTTCAGGCCGAACCATCCGCCTGGGTGGATGAACTGAACCGTTTGCGATCAAAGTTCTGGCAGGAATCGGCCCAATCCTTCCGGGCAGGGTCGATCCCCCTGAAACCCCAGCAGGTGATCTATTCTCTGAATCAACGCCTCCAAAACCCGGCCATCGTCATTGCCGATGCCGGAACCCCGACCCCTTATATCACCCGCTTTTTGAAATTGACCAATCCGGAATCTAATTTCATCATTCCCAGGGCTTACGGCGGATTGGGCTATGCCATCCCCGCCCTTGTGGGGGCGCATTCTGCTTGTCCCGGGGCTAATCTTATCGGGCTATTCGGTGACGGCAGCCTGGGCATGTCGGCCGGGGAGCTGGAAACGCTGAGCCGGCTGCAGATCCCGGCAATCCTGATCCATTTCAACAATGGATCTTTCGGCTGGATCAAGGCCCTGCAGTCCCTGCACAGCCAGGAGAAATACTTCTCCGTGGACTTTACCCCCGGGGATCCGGCTATGGTGGCCCGGGGGTTCGGTGTGCAGGCTCTGACCGTCAAGACCCCGCAAGATTTGGAGGCAGGCCTGGATCAGGCCTTTGCCGGCCCGGGTCCGGTCTTTCTGGACGTGCTCTCTGAATCGGAAGTCTCAGAAATGCCCCCGGTCTTTTCCTGGGAACGGGCGGCCAGGAAGCACAAAAAGCCTGAAGTGCATACGTAAATGGGTTCACGGTTCCAGGTTCACGGTTCACGGTTCACCGTTAAGAAAAAGAAAAGAGCCTTTGGGGCAATACATGTTCTTGTTTTTTATGACAGTAATTCCAGAGCTCTTTCCAGTGAGCTGAAATTTGCATGAATTTTGGACACTTTATAGTGAATTATTTGCAAATCAAGGTTTCAGGTGTCAGATTTTAAAGCATTGATATTGTGAATCTTTTCTTTCACCGACACCCGAAACCCGACACCTGAAACCTGGGAAATGTCCAATTTTTAAGTCAAATCAATCATTTCAAGCAGTTAACTCTCGTGATTGGTACAGGTTTACGAAGTCTGAATTCAAGGATAAAGCACGAAAGAGGTAACCATGAAAGTTATTATTGTCGGCGGGGGCTGGGCCGGATGCGCCGCTGCCCTGTCCGCCAGAAATCAGGGACTGGACGTCGTCCTCCTCGAGCGGACCGACATGCTCCTGGGCACCGGTCTGGTGGGCGGCATCATGCGCAACAACGGCCGCTACACCGCCACTGAAGAGATGATGGCCATGTCCGGCGGGGAACTCTTCGAGGTCATAGACCAAAACCTGTTGCACAAAAATATCGAATTTCCCGGGCACAGCCATGCCGATCTGTACAGCATCGCTCACATTGAACCGGCCGTAAAAGACCATCTTTTGAAAAAAGGGATCGAGATCGGTTTACAGACCAGGATCAGTGCAGTAAAGATGACTCACAACCGAATCGAGGCCATCGTGGGGAAAAAGGCCGGAGAACAATTCGAGATCGATGGGGATGTCTTTGTGGACACCACCGGTACGGCCGGAGGACCGGCCAACTGCAACAAGTTCGGCAACGGCTGCGTGATGTGTGTTCTGCGCTGCCATTCCTTCGGAGGCCGGGTCAGCCTTGCAGCCAAGGCCGGGGTTCAGGAACTGGTGGGCAAAAAAGACGGTCAGCATGGGGCCTTCAGCGGATCCTGCAAGCTCCTCAAGGAATCCCTCTCCCCGGAACTTCACCATCAGCTGAACACCGAGGGGGTGGCCCTGGTCCCCATACCCTCATCGAGACGAATTCGAGGCAAGCTTGCCCTCAAGGCCTGTCAGCAGTATGCCCTGTCCGAGTTTGAAGAGAATGTCATCCTCCTGGATACCGGCCATGCGAAATTGATGAGTCCTTTTTTCCCGTTGGAAGCACTCCGGGAAATCCCCGGGCTGGAACATGCCCGTTATGAAGACCCCTATTCAGGAGGTATGGGCAACTCCATCCGCTTCGTAGCCATGTCCCCCCGGGATGACACCCTCAAGGTCAAGGGCCTGGACAACCTCTTCTGCGCCGGGGAAAAGGCCGGACTTTTGGTCGGGCACACCGAGGCCATCTGTACCGGAACCCTGGCCGGCTTCAATGCCGCCGGATACCTGAACAAGAGGCCCGGGCTCATGCTCCCGGACACCCTGGCCGTGGGCGACGCGGTGAGCCATGTCCGCAAACAGATGTTCGAGAAAAATGAGCTGGGGCAAAAGTTCACCTTTTCCGGATCGGTTCTGTTCGATCGTCTCAAAAAGCGAAACCTGTATACCACGGACAGACAGAAGATAACGGACCGGGTTGAAAAGGCCGGCCTGACAGGAGTGTTTGCAGGCTGAACCGCCACAGGAATCACTTGTCTTCTCTCCTGATCCGATTTTGTTTTTTTTCGGCAAAGACCGAACGTCGGTAGCAACTCATTTTAGTAAAGCGTTGCCGGATCTGTATTCAGCAAGAGTGCGCCTTCAATCTTAAATTCCAGGACCTCGCTCCGGAGTGACGACCTTGCTTGATCATCTTCTTGCTCAATCACCGACGCTGCTGCTTTTTCTGATCATCATCGTCTGCATCGTGTTGTTGTCCAAAGGGGCGGACTGGATGATCGACGGCGTGGTCGACCTGGCCAAACGGACCGGGCTGCCCAGGATGGTCATCGGGGCCACGGTCATCTCTCTGGGGACCACCATGCCCGAGGCCTTTGTGTCCGTCACCGCGGCCTACATGGGCAACCCCGGTCTGGCCCTAGGCAACGGCGTCGGCTCGATCATCGCCGACACCGGCCTCATCTTCGGTTTGACCTGCCTTATGGTCAGGGTACCGGTCCACAAGTTCATCCTGAACCGCACCGGCTCCATACAAGTGGGAGCGGCCACGCTCCTGGTCGTCCTGTCCGTCATCGCCAGGCAAACGACAAGCGGAGACCCGACCCTGGCCAGATGGGTCGGGGTCCTGTTTCTAATACTTCTAGCAGGCTATTTGTACCTGACCTACCGCTGGTCCGTACAGAGCCTCATCTCCGATCCCCATCCCCAAGAATCCGACCGGGAGGAGCTGAGCAACCTCTGGCTGAGCTGGACCATGCTCCTTGGCGGACTTGCCCTGGTGATCATCGGAGCCAGAATTCTTGTCCCCAGTGCCTCGGAGCTGGCCTACAGGTTCGGTATCCCGGAGGACATCATCGCCGCGACCCTGGTCGCCTTCGGCACCTCCCTGCCTGAGCTGATGACCGCTATAGCCTCCGTGCGCAAAGGATATCCGGAAATTGTCGTGGGCAATGTCGTGGGGGCGGACGTCCTGAACTGCCTCTTCGTAATCGGAGCCGCGGCCTGCGCCAGGCCTTTGGCCATCCCTTCCAACTTTTTCCTGTTCCATTTTCCGGCAATGCTCCTCATTTTATACTCCTTCAGGTTCTTCATCTTCATCAACAAAAGCGGCCGGTTTTCCCGTTTAAACGGGGCCTGGCTGTTGGGAATCTACCTGGTCTACGTCTTTTTGCAGTATGCCTTGAACATCCATCTAGAACACGTTTAATATCTTGTTCGGGCCTCCTGACCTGAGGTCAGGAGATCCGAACTGGATAACCAAAAGGAGGGTCCAAAATGGGTATTTCACACTGGCTCTATCTTCTCGGAGTCGTGCTGGTTGTCTTGACCATGATCATGCGCAGAAACGTAGTCATCCCCTGTGTACTGTTCACCTTTCTCATCGGATTGATCTATAAGGCCAGCTTCGTCGGGGGCATGCAGACCGTCTTCACGGCCAGCTTCGTTGCCGGCCAGGGACTGTTCAACATCTTCCTGATCATCGGGATCATGGTGGCCCTGCTCCGGGCCGTTGAACGGGAAGGCGCCGACCGCCTGCTGGTCATCCCCCTCAAAAAAATCATGCGCACCCCCCTGACCAGCTACCTGGTCATCGTCATCGCCACCACGGTCATCTCCCTCTTCTTCTGGCCGACCCCGGCTGCGCCCCTGCTGGGGGCCATGCTTATCCCTGTGGCCGTCAGGGTCGGACTGCCCCCGATCCTGGGGGCCATGGCCCTGGCCCTGGCCGGACAGGGCATGACCCTGGCCGCGGACACCATTATCCAGGGAGCTCCGGGGTTGACCGCCAAGGCCGCGGGCGTATCCATCGAAATGGTTACCCTGAAAACAACCATTCTCTCCCTCATAGCCGGGGTGATCGCCATCAGCCTGGGCTGGTTCCTGAACAGAAAAGAACTCAGAGGGTTCGACCCTGAAACCTCTGCCGCGGAATTTCTGACCGGTGCGAGCCAGTCTGGCTCCCGGGAAAAGGCTTCCGAAGAACGGGAAGGAAAGGCCAAGACCCTGGCCTGGATCATGACCATCGGCTTTTTGATCGTCATCATCTGCATGTTTGCCTTTGACATCAAAGGCGGCGACTCCTCGGCCCTGCTGGGCGGCATGGCCATCCTGATCATCTCCATCGCCGCCTTGATCAGCGACGGCTTCGGAGGCCTGGACAGGGTCGCTGACTACATTGCCGACGGCCTGGTCTTTGCCTTTCGCATCATGGGGCCGATCATCCCCATTGCCGGATTCTTCTTCATGGGCAGTCCTGAATCCGCCCCGGCCATCCTCGGCCCGGGCGCCCCCGGTTTCCTCTTTGATTTCGGCAAGAGCATCGCCGAAGTCATTCCGCCCACCGGGTTCGCCTCCGCCTTCGGAATCCTGGTCCTCGGCGCCATCACCGGTCTGGACGGCTCCGGTTTTTCCGGTCTGCCGGTCACCGGAACCCTGGCCGCAGCCCTGGCTGGAGGCGAGGCCAATGTTGCCGCCACCCTCGGCGCTATCGGCCAGCAGGGCGCGATCTGGTTCGGAGGCGGCGCCCTGGTGGCCTGGAGCTCCCTTGTGGCTGTGGCCGGCATCTGCGGCGTGGACGTCCTATATCTGGTCCGGAAAAATCTGGTCCCGGTGATCGCCGGCCTGATTGTCAGCACCCTGTGTGCCGTTATATTCATGATGTAAAAAAATCCATGGGAGTCGCACGGGCTTTTCTGCGCTTACCGGTCATGGCTCGGGAATTTTGTTCGCCCTGAACCAGCCCGGTCTTGTGCAAGCACACGACCTATGATAGATGACATTGCCTTGAGGGCATGCAGACCGATCCTTCTCCCTCTCATGCAATTGCGCCGATGCCCTCTGGAGTATTGTCCGAGTTGGAAAAGAGACCACAGGATCATCCAGGACCAAAAAAACCATCATGCACGAAGGAGAAGCCAGTGACCAGCCTGGTTCACAAGATCATCAAAGAACACCTCGTTTCAGGGGAGATGGTCCCCGGATCGGAAGTGGGGATTCGCATAGACAACACCCTGATGCATGACGCCACCGGGCAGATGGCCATGCTCCAGTTCGAGGCCCTGGGTATTCCCGAAATCAGGACCAGACGCTCCGTGACCTACACCGATCACAACACCCTGCAGATCGGTTTCGAAAACATGGACGACCATCACTTCCTGGCCTCGGCCAGCCGCAAATTCGGGATGCACTACTCCAGGGCCGGAAACGGGATCTGCCACCAGGTCAACCTGGAACGGTTCTCGATTCCGGGACAGACCCTGCTCGGGGCCGACAGCCACACAACCACCGCCGGCGGAGTGGGCATGCTGGCCATCGGAGCCGGGGGCCTGGATATCGCCGTGGCCATGGCCGGACAGCCCTTTTACCTGCCCATGCCCGGGGTGCTCAAGGTCGACCTGAC
>JAIPER010000100.1 GCA_021737115.1 Desulfohalobiaceae bacterium | reverse complement strand
AATCTCTTCGGCCGGGGGAAAAAGGAGTCCGAAGAACTGACAGCTTCTCTGGTCGAGCAGGCAGCAGCTCTGGGCTGGCCGGTCATCCTCCATGCCGACTTGAACCGCTACCTCGACTTTGTGACCGCCCTGCTGCAATCAAGCCCCAAGACACCCTTTCTCATCCCCCATTTCGGGTTCACCAGAAAACGCATGGCCGGACTGCTGGAGCGTTTCCCCCAGTGCTTCACCGACTTTTCGTCTCTTCTGCCTTTTATGCTGGAAAAGCCGAAGGCCTACAAGGAGTTTATTCTCACCCATCAGGACAGGGTCCTTTTCGGCACTGACGCCACCCTGGGCTGGCCGCAAATGGTCGAAGAATACCTGAGTTTCACCAGTTCCCTTCTCCAGGGGAAGCCGGCCCTGCAAAAGGTCCTCAGCGGCAACTACAAGCGGATTCACAAGCCATAGATTCGAAGCCGGGCCGCAAGAAGCGTATCTCTGCAGAATGTCCGGAAAGGGATCGGTTTTTGTCATTTTTTGATTGATTTCAGTCTCTGGCAATAAAATGATGGTCAATCGGCACTGGTTCATCATTGCCTTATTGCCTTTTGAAGTAGGGCGGAGTTATAATGTCTGCGGTTTTTCGGCTCTGGCCTGCCTGCTGGAAGTCTTGCCCGGCTGCCGGTCTGAGCTCTTGCATTACGAGATGTGGCATGAAGAGCCCACCAGGTCCGCGGTTGCTTTCGCGGCCCTGAATTTTCAGGATAACGCTCAGGGCTTGCAAGGAGCTCGGGATAATGTAACAATTCAAGAGTAATTTTTTGGCCATAGACCCTTGCCGGGGAAATGAAATAAGGAGTCAATACCCATGACCAACCAGGCCCTTTGTATTTCCAGATCAATGTACGACGCGGTTATTTTCGATCTTGACGGGGTCGTGACCCAGACAGCCAGAGTCCATGCCCGGAGCTGGAAGAAACTCTTCGATGACTATCTGCAGAGGAAGTCCCCGGACGGAACCTTTCAGCCTTTCAGCCTGGACAATGATTATTTGAACTACGTGGACGGCAAACCCCGCTATCAGGGAGTCATAAGCTTCCTTGAATCAAGGGGGATCTCGCTGCCCTTCGGAAACGTGGACGATCCTCCCGGTTTCGAAACCGTGTGCGGCCTGGGAAACAAGAAAAATGAATTCTTTCGCAGGCAGCTCAAGGAAAGGGGGGTGGACGTCTTTGATTCGAGTCTCGATTTCATTTTCAAGCTCAGGAGCAGAGGCTTCAAGACTGCGGTGGTCTCCTCCAGCAAGAACTGCAGGCTGGTCCTGGAAGCAGCCAATTTGATCCAGTTTTTCGACTTCAGGGTGGATGGAATAGACATCGAGCACCTTGACCTCAAAGGAAAGCCCGAACCCGATGCCTTTTTGGAAGCGACGCGGATGCTTGCCATCGATCCCGGCAGGTGTGTCCTGCTGGAGGACGCCCTCTCCGGGGTTCAGGCCGGCAAAAAGGGGGAGTTCGGCCTGGTGGTCGGGGTCAACCGGGAAAATATCGGCGAAGAGCTGCTTCAAGCCGGAGCCGACGTCGTGGTCGAAAGCCTTTCCGAGCTGGATCTCGAAGATGATCTCCTCCATCTGCCCCATGGTTTGATCTTTTTCGAGGAGATCCGGCGACAGATACAGGATAAGCGAGTCGCGGTCTTTCTGGATTATGACGGGACCTTGACCCCCATTGTATCCCGTCCCGAGGAGGCCGTTCTCTCCCAGGACATGCAAAGGACCCTGATCGACCTGGCTGAGAAATGTACAGTGGCCATCATCAGCGGCAGAGGCCTGGCCGATGTCAGGGGGCTGGTGGGCATTGAGAATGTCTATTATGCCGGGAGCCACGGTTTTGAAATCCAGGGGCCGGGCGATCTCAAAATGGAGTTGGAGGCCGCCAGAGAACTGCTCCCGATTCTGGACGAGGTCGAAAATGACCTCCAGAACAGTCTCCGGTCCATCGACGGATCTTTGGTGGAACGGAAAAAGTTTTCCATAGCCGTGCATTACCGGAATGTGGCCCTGGAGGATAATGCGCAGGTCGAGACAATAGTGGACGAAGTCCTGTCACGGAATCCGAAGCTCAACAAGGGAACCGGAAAAAAGGTCTTTGAGCTGAAGCCGAAAATCAACTGGCATAAAGGCCGGGCTCTTCGCTGGCTTCTGGAGAAGCTGGATCTCGATCAGTACGGGGTCATGCCGATCTTTATCGGGGATGATGTCACTGATGAGGACGGTTTCAGCGCCTTACCCAGAAAGGGCGTCACCCTGCTGGTGGGAGACGAGTCACGCAAAACCGCTGCCAAATACAGGCTGGAATCCGTAAGCGAGGTCCAGGACTTTCTCTATATGCTTCAGGTCTTTCTCCGGAACTGGAAGACCTGGTCACTGGCCTACAGCAGTTTTGAACCGGAACAGGAGGGTTTGCGAGAGGCGCTCTGCACCCTGGGCAACGGTTACTTCGCCACCCGGGGGGCTGCTCCGGAAGCAAAGGCGGACGGGATTCATTATCCCGGGACCTATCTGGCCGGTGGCTACAACCGTCTTCAGAGCCGCATTGCGGACAGGATCATCGAAAACGAAGATCTGGTCAATATGCCCAACTGGCTCTGTCTGAGCTTTCGTTTTCCAGGGGAAGACTGGTTTTCGCTGGATGAAGTCGACATACTCTCTTTTCGCCAGGAACTGGATATCAAGAACGGAGTCCTGCATCGCACCATCCGGTTTCAGGATGAAAGCGGCCGGGAGACGAAACTCTTTCAGAGGCGTCTGGTCTGTATGGACCGGATGCATCTGGCGGCTTTGGAGACGGGCATTATTCCGGTCAACTGGTCGGGAGAGATCGAGATCAGGTCGGCTCTGGACGGACAGGTCGCCAATTTGAATGTCAAGCGCTATCAGTCCCTGAACCACCACCACCTGGAACCGGATACGACCACTGAGATCGACCATCACACCATCGGTCTCCGGGTCAGGACCAACCAGTCGCATATCGTGGTGGCCCAGGTTGCGCGAACGGAAGTTTTCGAAAAGCGCAAACCCCTGCCCATCGAACGGAACTGCCTTCAGGAACCGGGGTATATCGCCCAGGACTTTCGGGTCAGCCTCGATCAGGGCCTCGGCTTGACCATCGAAAAAGTGATGGCCATGTACACATCCAGGGATTACACCATCAGCGAACCTTTGCTGCAAGCCACGAACAGAGTCGCCAAAACCGAACGCTTTGCAGCCCTGTTCAGAAACCACATCACGGCCTGGAATCATTTGTGGCGGAAATTCGCCGTGGAAGTGGAGCTCAATCTGGATGAAGCAACGAACGGTCAGGGCAATGTCTTTGATCACTACCATTATGTGCAGCGGACCCTGCACCTGTACTGTTTCCATATCCTGCAGTCCGCCTCCATGCACTCCATGGATATCGACGTGGGCATGCCGGCCAGGGGCTGGCACGGCGAGGGGTACCGGGGGCATATCTTCTGGGATGAGCTGATCATCTTTCCCTATCTGAATTACCGTGCTCCCCAGATCACGAGGACCCTGCTCATGTACCGCTACCGCAGGCTGAACCGGGCCAGGGATCTGGCCAGGGAGATCGGCTGCAAAGGAGCGATGTACCCCTGGCAGAGCGGCAGCACCGGCCGGGAAGAGACCCAGCAGATGCACCTGAACCCGAAATCCGGTCGTTGGCTTCCGGATAACTCCCATCTGCAGCGCCACGTCAATGTGGCCATTGTCTATAACATCTGGCAGTATTGCCAGATCAGCGGGGATTTCGAGTTTCTCTCCTTTTACGGGGCCGAGATGATTCTGGAAATCGCCAGGTTCTGGGCCAGTATCTCGGTCTACAACGAGGACCTGGACCGCTTCGAGATCCATTGGGTCATGGGGCCTGATGAGTATCATGACGCCTATCCGGGCGCGGACCGCCCGGGGCTCAAAAACAATGCCTATACCAATGTGATGGTGGTCTTTGTCATGCACCGGGCCCTGGAGATCCAGAACATTCTCCCTCTGGAGGAATGGCATCAGCTCTGTGAACGGCTCGATGTCAGGAAAGCTGAAATAGAGAGGTGGCGTGAAATCAGCCGCAAGATGAGAATCGTTTTCCACGGTGAGGGCATCATCAGTCAGTTTGAGGGGTATGATCAGCTGGAGGAGTTTGACTGGGAGGGCTATCAACGGAAATACGGGAACATCCAGAGACTGGACCGCATCCTCGAGTCCGAAGGCGATACCCCGAACCGTTACAAGGCCTCCAAACAGGCCGATGTGCTCATGCTTTTCTACCTGTTCAGCGCAGAACATCTGAAAAGTCTGTTCCTTCAGTTGGATTACCCCTTTGATCCGGAAATCATCCCCAGAAACATCGACTACTATCTCAAGCGAACCTCCAACGGCTCCTCCTTGAGCTATATCGTCCACTCCTGGGTAGCCACCAGAAGGGACAGAACACGATCCTGGGAGCTCTTTGAAGAAGCCCTGAAGACGGATGTGGCCGATATTCAGTCCGGCACCACCGCGGAGGGCATCCATCTCGGAGCCATGTCCGGCTGTGTGGACATGGTCCAGCGCGGCTTCACCGGGCTGGAGGCCAGAGGCAATGTGCTGCGGTTCAATCCTTCCTTTGCGGAGGAGCTGAGAAGGGTCAAGTTTCACCTTCGCTACCGCGGCCACTGGCTCGATCTGGATATTTCAGCCGACAGAGTCAAGATCGAGGCCTTGAAGGGCGGTGCGGAATCGGTCAAGATCCAGATCAGGGACCGGATCTATGATCTCGAGCCGGGAAAGATCATTGAGGCCCGACTGGAAACGTGATATCCTGCATCAGCTTGACAGACTTTCGCAGTCGGTTAAAAAATAAAGAGCCAGGACCGGATGACCAAAAATGGGGCTTAAATGATCAAGAAGACATTTTCCAGCCAGGCGAGCCCCAATGCAGCCAGAACTCTTGCCAAATCCGTGTGCAGGTTTTTGAGAGAGAATATAAGCGATCCTGATTTGCTCTATGAACTGGAACTGGCCATTACCGAGGCTTTTTCCAACGTCTTTGTCCATGCCTATGAAGGAAAATGCGGGGGAAAGATCCAGGCCGATGTCGCCTTGCAGCCGGGTAGGCGCTTGATCATTGAGATCAAAGACTGGGGAAGTCCCTATCATGGCCCGTTGGAACCCGGCCTGTGCCCGCCGCGGCCCGACCGGGAAAACGGGAGAGGGATTTATTTGATTTCGCAAATCATGGACAACTTCCAGTTCATTCGCGTCAAAGACACCAACATCCTCTACCTGGAGAAAAAACTCGAGGAGTCACCATGAAGTGCCTGAACATTGCGGGAAAAGGGAAGTTGTGCGTTCTTCAGCATACCGGGGAATTGACCCTGGAGACCATACCCGAAGTAAAAAAGCAGACCGAACCCTACATGGATAACGACGAAATCCAGATGCTGGTCATCGATCTCTCCAAGACGACATTTTTGGACAGTTCAGGCATCGGTCTTCTGGTGCACGTGAATAATCGCATGCGTTCCAGGGATAAAAAACTCTACCTCTTCAATCTTTCGACCCAGGTCAAGAAATCCCTCAGTCTGGTCAGGCTCCTTGATTTCTTTAACATTATCGAGGACGAGACTGCCTTGGAATCTCTTGTTCAAGGCGAGTCGGAACAGAGTTGAACGCTGTACAGAGGTCAGATTTGCCTCTGGCAAATCTGACATATAATTAATTAATTTATATGAGAATATTTAACCAGGCTATTATGTAATTGGGTTGAAATCCATAGTAATAAATGTCCACCCCTTCCATCAGCTTTTAGAAGTTGGTAATGAGCTCTGAATTGGGAAAGACGTTTCCCTACCCAGAATACTCCTCCGCTCTCACCTTGATGATGACCATGGTCACATCGTCTTCCTGGACGGTCCCCTGCCGGTAATCCTTAAGCACGGCCACGATTTTTCGGCACAGTTCCCGGGTTGTCAAATGAGAATGCTCGATGAGCAGTTGCTGCAGTCGCCCTAGCCCGAAAATCTCTCCCTTGGGATTGCGGGTCTCCCGGATCCCGTCTGTGGCAATGAGCACCAGGTCGCCATTTTCCAGGGAAATAGGTCCGCCCTCTTCAAAGGCGGCCTCGGGCATGATCCCCAGGGGCATCCCGGTATTGGGGAGCTCAACGATCGTGCCTGTTCGCTTTCGGAACCACAGAGCCGGTTCATGACCGGCCGAGACCCAGCCCAGCCTGTTCTGCCCGACCTCGAGGAGGCCGTAGAAGAGGGTCAGAAACTGGCCTTCCCTGGTGTCTTTGATCAGGTGTGTGTTGAGCATGGTCAGTGTCTTGACCAAAGATCCAGGCTGGAGCGATACGTAGGCCCGGAGGGCTCCCCTGGCGGAGGCCATGAGCAGGGCTGCGCCTATGCCGTGGCCGCTGACGTCTCCGATGACTATTCCCAGGCTGTTGGTATCCTCCGGAATATCCATGAAATCGTAGTAGTCGCCCCCTGTTTCGTCGGAATAGACGCTCAGGCCGGAAATATCATAGCCCTCGAACCTGGGCGATCTTTCCGGAAGCAGGTACTGCTGGGCCTTTTCGGCCACGGTCAGCGCCTGCCGCATCCGTTGGTTCTCCAGCAGCATCGGCCCCATGTCGTTGACAATGTCTCCGAGTTCCTGCAATTCGTCTCCGGACGAGATGGAAACCCTGGTCTCGAATGACCCCCCGGCCAGGGCATTGGTCGCATTCTGCAGCTGTCTGACCGGATGCGTGACCGAGCGGGAGCTGTACAGGGCAAGGAGGATGGAAAAAAGGGTAGCCCCGACAAACACCCCGCCGGTCAGGGTCAGATACTTGGCGGTCTGATCGCCGACCAGGGTTTTTATCTTGGTGGCCTGGGCGATGATGGGCTCATAGGGCAGAATGATCACGGGAAAGGTTTCATTTGGTCCATGCGAACCAAAGGCTATGAGCAGGTTTTGCCCCTGGTGATGGATCTGCTGAACCCCTGATTCTTCGGCCAGCAGGTCCGCCAGAATTTTCTGAAGGGCCTTTTCGTTGGCAGCCGGTTTATAGGTGCTGGCCCTCTCGGATTGACTGGTCATCAAGCTGCCCGGCAGGTTGGAGGCCTGATGGGTGAAAATCTGAAATCTTTCTCCTGGGCGGTCGGACTGCGTCCCGTATCTGACCAGCATGACCTGAACGTGTTGAGCCCAGGTTTTTGGAATTTTTAACGAATATAAGCCTGTGTTGACAAGGGTGATGGAGGTGACCCCGGCAAAGGCGCCGTCAGGAGTAGAGACCGGCAGAGCAGCCACCTCGGTTAAGACCTTAGTCACGGGATCTTCAGTCATGACCCAGGTCAGGCTCTGATTGCGCTTGGCCTGCCTGTACCAGGCCTCCTGCCTGGGGTCGTAGCCCTCGGGAAAACTTGAATGGGCGGGATAAAAGCTCAGCAGCCCCGATTCGAGCGAGGTTTGCTGCCAGTAGATATGATCGGGATGGAGGCGATAAACGAATCGATAGGTTTTTCCAAGTGTGGCCAGACTGTCCAGTTCCTCCTTGAGGGCCTCCCGGTCGACCCCACGGGGGGTAAACCAGACCTGATGGTCATAGTCGACCCAGACAGGCGGATGACCACGTGGCCTGGTCTGACGCATATGCTTGCCGGTCAGGGTCATGCCGGCCTGTTTTTTGCCGGTAAAGGCTTCAGGGAACTTGGCCACTTGATCCTGATCAGCAGAGGGTGGTCGGGCGAGTCGCCTCTCGATCTCCCGGGCCTGAACGCGAAGTGCGGTTTCCAGGATCTCTTTGTCCTTCTTAAGGATGCGGCTGTAATCGTCCACGGTTTTTTGCAGGAATTCGCGTTCATCTTGAATAAGCATTTCCTGAGTCTTGGTTCCTATTGTCTCCCCGAGCTGGTTCATGGTCTGGTGATGGAAAAAAAAGAGTACGATCAGGGGAGGCAAGGCAACCGATATGAGGAGTAGCAGGAATTTTTGCTGAATCTTCATGGGATCTTGTCTTCTTTAATGAGTTCTGTCCGGTTATCCGGCAATGGACAGCCAGGCGAAAATAGCAGCCAGCATGAAGATCGGCCAGCGTTTTCTCCAGCTAAGTCCCGTCCGGAAAGACTGGTGCCTCAAAGCGATTTTATTGAGTACCAGGGCAGCGGCCAGGGAACTTATCGCGAGCAGCAGAAGTTGATAGAAGATAATGATTTTGGGATCAAAGCTGAAGGTCAGGCTTTTCCAGATCAGAGCAAAATGTTCGTTTAAGGTCAGAAGGAACTCTCTGTTTTTGACCAGCATAAGCTCGAGCTGGAAGCTGAGCTCGATCCCGAGAAGCAACGGAACCAGGGCGTAGTTCAGGAGGTTGCCCTTATTGATGTCCGGTTTTATAAGATCGCCGAAAATCCTTTTTCCGGAAATTTGAATATACTGGTAGGCGAATATGAGAAAGAGGCAGAGGAGACCGGGCCACAGGAGCCATATCCGGGACAGGGAGTCCTCCAGGATCGGGATATCGAGCTGAGCCGTCGCCCTGAAGAGCTGGCAGCCTAAAAGCACAGGCACAAAGAGGTTCATGAATCCTATTGGATAACGGACTACCGATAATTCATAGCCAGGGGCTCTCAGATTCAGGTTCGGCGAGCCGTTGGGGCAGGCCTTGACGCAGTTTCCGCAGAGAATGCAGTTTTGATTGGATTGCTGGGTAAAGGGGGCTTCCAGCATCGGGCAGTTGTATTCTGCATCCTCAAGACAGGTGTGATCACGGCATTCATGGTTGCAGACATGGACATTGGAGCGCATCTCGGTGCAGGATGAGCGGGCAAACAAGCCGACGAGGGCGCCGAGTGGACAGAGATACCTGCACCAGACAAGTTTGTGAAAGATGAGACCGCTGACAAGTCCCAGACCGGCAATGGTGGCCACAAGGGCAGCGGTGGCCCGGGGCGAGTCGTACATGTTCCAGGCCGCCTGGGACCAGAAAATAGCGATCAGCCCGGCAGCGCAAATATAGAGACCATACCTGCGTATAAAGAGCGGGACCTCTTTTTTCAGACTGAAATGGCGGGAGATATAGAGACAGCCCCCTCCCACCGGACAGGCAGCACACCATATTCTGGCCAGCAGGAGGGCGCTGACGATGACCAGGGGTTCCCATATTCCCCAGGTCAGGGCCAGAGAAAACTTACCCGCGGGAATCCGAGACCCGAAAAAACCCAACGAAACCAATCCAAGCAAAAATAGACCGCTCACAGCCTGGGCAAGACGGGGATAGGCTTTGCTCTTGAAGATTCTCTGCGCCGGTTCGAGTTTCAGGATATCGAAACTCAGCTTGCCTTTCAGGGGCTTGAGGCCGAAAAAGAGGTCCTCCGAGAGCAGGGTCTCTCCCTGGGCGAGCTTCACCCCCCGTTCAATGGTCGTGGCCAGTTCCTCGTAATTGCCTGGCCAGTCATAGGAGACGATTCGCTGATAGGCCTCCTGACCAAGCCGTTGGACATTCTTTCCATAGAGATCATTGCTTTTTTCAATAAGGTGCTTAACGATCAGCCGCAGATCTTTTTTTCTTTTTCTAAGGGGAGGCAGAAAAAGACTCTCTTCGTGGAAGAGCTTGACTAACTCTTGCTGTAATTGCCCTTTCTGTATCAGGTTTTCGGGATTTTCACCGCAGGTGGCCATGATCCGAACCGAGGACAAGATCGGGGTTTGCGTGTTTAGAGGCAGAAAAGAACCGGTTTTGATGAAATCGGCCAGCAGGTTTTGGGTGTTTCGGGTCAGGTGTTCGATATTCTCTATGACCAGTGTGCCCTCATCAGCAATCTGCAGCAGGCCGGGTTT
>JAIPER010000099.1 GCA_021737115.1 Desulfohalobiaceae bacterium | reverse complement strand
GTGGACCAGGTCTTCATGCCGTTGATGACAAAGCCGTCTCCCTGTTTTTCGGCGGTGGTCCGGACATTGCTCAGATCTGATCCGGCCTCGGGCTCGGTCAGTTGAAAGGCGCCGATCTTATCTCCCTGCAGGGCCGGTTTGAGATAGGACTCGTGCATATCTTTCGTGCCGTAGCGGTAGAGACCGTCCGTGCCCATCAGGCATTGCATGGCCACCGTCCCGGCCAGACTGAGCAGCCCTCTGGCCAGTTCTTCGGCAATGATGCAGTAGAGGGTAGTGTTCCCGCCGGCCCCACCAATCTTTGTGGGGTACCTGATGCCGAAGATTCCCATATCCCCGATCTTTCGAAAGAGTTCAAAGGGGAATTCGCCCTTTTTATCATGCTCTTCTGCAACCGGAATGATTTCTTGATCCACAAAATCGGCCATGACCTTTCTGACCAGGTGTTCAGAATCAGAACGTAGCATGCCTTTCCTCCTCACCCAGATGAGCCGGGCGCCTTGTCCGACAGGGTGTTGATAAGTTCCGGTATGATTTGAAAAAGATCGCCCACCAAGCCCCAGTCCGCCACCTGGAAAATCGGGGCCCGGGAATCCTTGTTCACCGCGATCACATACCTGGATCCGGACATGCCGGCTCTGTGCTGGACCGCGCCGGACACCCCGCAACCGATATAGAGTTCGGGCCTCACCGTCTGGCCGGTCTGTCCTATCTGCCTGTCCGGGGGCAGCCACTCTTCTTCGATCAAGGCCCTGGTTCCGGCCAGCTCTCCGTCCAGGGCCCGGGCCAGTTCGCCGAGGAGAGCCAGCCCTTCTTTGGAAGCCGCCCCCCGGCCGGCGGTGACAATGACTCTGGCCTTGGAGAGGTCGATCGGCTCGTGCTCTTCCGCCCGGGTCTCGAGCCTGTTTACCCTGATCGTCTGCTCTGTAATCCCGGCCTCTTCCCGGCAGAGGACTCCTTCGGACGGGAAGCCGGTCTTTTTCTCCATGACCCCGGGCCGGACCGTGGCCATCTGGGGCCTGGAAAACCGATTGGCGATGGTGGCCATGATGTTTCCGCCGAAGGCCGGTCTGGTCTGTAGGAGGATTCCCTCTTCGGCATCGATTTTGAGACCGGTGCAGTCAGCTGTCAGTCCGGCTCCGACGCGCCGCGCCAGACGCGGGGCCAGATCCCGCCCGAGATCCGTGGCTCCCACAAGGAGGATCTCCGGTTGATATGCGTCCACCAGCCGGGCCAGAGCAGCGGTGTAGCCTTCGGTTGAGTACGTGCCGAGCAGCGGATCCTGAACCAGGTAGACCCGGTCCGCGCCATAGCTGAAAAGGGTTCCGGCCAGATCCTCAACCCCGTTTCCAAGCAGAAGGGCGCAGACCTCCTCTGAGCGTTGATCGCCTATCTCCCTGGCCTTGCCCAGAAGCTCAAGCCCCACGTCTGCCAATCGGCCGTCATGCTGCTCGGCAAAGACCCAGATCCCGCTCCAGGAGCTGAAATCGGGAATGGCTCTCTGCTGGATGTCGGTTTGCAAAGCGCCCTGTTTACACACTTCGAGACACAGGCCGCAGCAGGTGCAGTTATCCAGGATCCTGGGTCGTCCTTCCTGGAGTTCGACGGCGCCGTAGGGGCATTTCTTGATGCACAGGGTGCAGCCGTCGCACAGGTCATAATCTATCCAAACCGAGGGCATGCTTCACTCCACAGGGGTTGAAGTGTGAAACGCGGAGTTCGGAGCTCGGAACTCGAAACGCGGAGCTCGGAACTCGGAACTCGGAACTCGGAACTCGGAACTCGGAGCGCGGAGCGCGGAACTCGGAACTCGGAACTCGGAACTCGGAACTCGGAGCCCGGAACGCGGAGTTCGGAACGCGGAGCTCGGAACTCGGAGCCCGGAACGCGGAGTTCGGAACGCGGAGCTCGGAGCTCGGAACGCGGAGCGCGGAGCTCGGAGCTCGGAACGCGGAGCGCGGAGCTCGGAACGCGGAGCGCGGAGCGCGGAACGCGGAACATGGATCGAGGAAATCCTAAAGCTTGATTCCAAAATTTCAAATAAATCAAAAATTTAAAGTGTAACACAAAGAAATAAGAATTTATGCTTTGAGAAAAATGATTTTCAGTTTGATACTGATCCACTGTATTCTGTATCCAACAACGACAAGGCCTTTTTAGTCCCACAACTGATTTTAAAAATGGCATGGTGGATCAGTATGTGGATCAGTATATAGCCTATAAGAAAAAGTTTTTGGTTTTATGATAGATAACCAGCTCTTATTCTTTGTCTTTACAATCGAAAATCCAAAATCCAAAATCCAAAATTCTATAGCTTGTTCTCTCGAAGTCTAGCCACCAGGGAGCTGACCATGCTCCGCGGGTCGCCCTCCAGCATCTCACCCTTTCTTTCCGTCTTCGGGGGGAAGGTGGCGATGACCTGGGTCAGTGACCCCTGGAGGCCGACGTCCTGCGTTTTGACCCCGATATCGGCAGCATTCCAGGTGACTATCGCGCTCTTGGGATCGCAGGCCCGGATCAGTCGTTCCATGTGCGGGTAGCGCGGGGTGTTCAGCTCGGAAACCACGCTCCACAAGGCCGGCAGGGGACAGTGGATCAGCTCGCGGCCTCCCTTGATCCGCTTGAGAACCCGGCTGGATCCGGATTCCAGTGATTCGACCCCGCAGACAGACGTCACCTGCGCGATGCCAAGCAGCTCGGCCAGCTGCGGGCCGACCTGGGCCGTGTCGCCGTCGATGGCCTGTCGTCCGCAGAGGATAAGATCGTAGTCGCCTTTTTTTTCAATAGCCCTGGCCAGGGTGTAGGAGGTGGCCCAGGTGTCGGCCCCGGCGAAGGCGGGATCGGAGAGAAGGATGCCGTCATCGGCCCCCATGCCCAGGGCTTCGGACAGAGCATCGACCGCCTGCCCGGGTCCCATGGAAATCGCCGTGATGCTTCCCCCGTGCTGTTCCTTGAACTGCAGGGCGGCTTCCAGGGCGTGTCGGTCATGGGGGTTGATGATGCTTTCCACTCCCTCCCTGACCAGATTGCCTGTTTTGGGATCGATGCTGACTTCGGTCGTATCCGGGACCTGTTTGACGAGGACGATGATGTTCATGGTCAGATCACCTTTTTGGCCTTCAAATCGCCGAGCTTGTCTTCCGAGTAGCCGAGAAGGCCGGAGTAGATTTCCCGGTTGTGCTCCCCGAACCGGGGCGGGAAGGAAAGTGTTTGTCCGGATTCCTGCAGATAGGGGGTTTGGTATGGAGGCGGCGCCATATGGAGCCTGAGTCCTGTCTTGTCGTCTTGAGCCGAAAGCATCCCGGTCTGCACTGCCGGGTCCCGGACCACCTCGGGAATGGTTTGGATCTTGCTGATGGGGACCCGGATGGAGGACAGCAGTTCGATCAGCTCTTCAGAGGAAAAGGTTTCGCAGACCGCATTCAGGCTGCGGTTCAGATTCGACTTGTCCTTGATCCTTCCAGTGTTTTGTTCGTATTCCAAAAGGTCCAGATGACAAAACGGCTCGAGGGAGACCAGGCGCTTCCATTGCTGGTCATTGCCCACGGCGAAGTAGACATAGCCGTCCCGGGTGGAATACACGGAGACCGGGGCGAAGAATTCATGGGTGTTTCCCCTGCGGGTGAGCTGCTTGTCGAAACTGGACTGCAGGGCAATGGGAAAGGTCTGCCAGGACAACGATGATTCGAACATGGCCAGGTCGATGCGGCTGCCCTCACCCGTTACCTCTCTTTTGAACAGGGCCTTCATGAGAAGACCGTAGGCATGCTCGCTGCTGCCCATGTCCGGGAGGGGAACGCCCAGAACCTGGGGGGCGCCGCCCTGTTCGCCGGTCATCTCCATGAGTCCGGACCTGGCCTGGAGAATGGGGTCGTAGGCGGGCTCATTGCTCTGCGGGCCGAAGCCGGTGACCCCCAGCCAGATGATGTCCGGCTTGACCTCCCGCAGAAGATCATAGGCGATGCCCAGCTTGTCGTAATTCTTGGGAAGTTGGTTGGTGACAAATATGTCGACGGAAAGTTTTGCGATCAGCTCCCGGAGGATCTCCCTGGCCTGGGACTTTGAGAGATCAAGGGTCAGGGCCTTCTTGCCGGCGTTGACGCACAGGTAGTAGGTGTTCATCTGCGGTTCGCCAAGGACCTCGTCCCCGATCATCCGGTTAGGATCCCCGAAATCCGGCCGTTCCAGGCGGATGACCCGGATGCCGTCCTGGGCCAGCCGGTAGGTCAGATAGGGAACGACCAGGGCCTGTTCCAGGGCGAGCACGGTGATGTTTTTAAACGTAAACATAGATGCAGTGATGTTTTAACCTGGGTTGATCTGGGTGTGACAGGTTTCAACGATTTTGTGATTTCTGTATACCGTATACTGTAATGCTTGTCAACCGATTCCGGATATATTTTCCAAAATCTCACCTTTCCCTAAATCTCACCCTTGACATCCGTAAGTAACTATGCGTACCATTTCCGATACTATACAAATGTTTGATCCAAGATAGTGTCTCAAGCTAGTGTCTGAACAGTCAGGAGATGTTTATGTTCTGAACCGGGTTTTGAGATAATATTCATTCAAACAAAGGAGGAAGGTGTATGGCCAGGACAAGGATGCATTTTTGTATGTGTGTTGTTTTATCTCGAGATCGAGATTTGAGGAGGGGTGGAGCTGTAAAAATTTCCATGATCTCTGAGCCTTAGACTGATAACCAGCAAGATTTATGGGAGGGAGCTATGAAGAGAGCAAAATGGATTTTTCTGTGGCTGTGTGTAGGGCTCTACGGGATCATTCTGACTTTCCTGTTCTCCTGTACCACCCAGAACCGAATGCCCGTATCCCCCGGGGCCCAGCTGATCTCGGAGGCAGACTATGTCGGTCGTGAAGGCTGCGCCGCTTGCCATGAAGAGATCGTAGCAGATTTCAACAGTACCCTCCACAACCGGATGCAGATATCCGGTCCGGAAGGTCAGGAGCTCGATTTGACCTGCGAGGCCTGCCACGGACCGGGCAGCCTGCATGTCGAAGTCCGCGGGGGGCGGGATACACCCATCATCCTTCCTGACGAAAACCCTGAAGCCTGCTATCAGTGCCACCGAGACGTTCAGGCCAGGTTCTTTCAAGAATACCGGCATCCGGTACCTATTGGAAAAATGAGCTGCATGAACTGCCATGACCCTCATGGCAAGGATATCTACTCGCCTGTCGGCGTCAAGATGTTCAACCGGGAAGACGTCTGCTATCAATGCCATCAGGAACAAACCGGACCGTATGTCTTTGAACATGAAGCCCTCCGGGAAGGCTGCACCTCCTGTCACAATCCCCACGGATCCATTAATGAAAAGTATCTGGTGCAAAGGGACAGCAACCTCTGCCTGCGCTGTCACGGTCAGATAGCCGTTTCCGGAACGGTGGTTATGGGGGATTTTTCCCACACGACCCGGGTCGCCGAGGGCACGTGCTGGAGTGCGGGCTGCCATACAGCCGTGCACGGATCCAACATCAATGATCACTTGCGGTATTAAGAGGAGGGAGGTGGTTATGAAACAGGCAATTCTTTTCATCTTTGTTGTACTGGCAGGAATGCTTCTGTTTGGCCAGGTTCAGGCCCAGGACGATGCTTTCGAAGAAGCCTTCGAAGAGGAGGCCCAGGGGGGAGAAACCGAACTGAGCATGACAGGCAATTACCATTACATAGACGTTGACGGTGACGAATCGCAGTTTCGTGAACACTTTTGGACCGATGACGGTTCGATAGGAGGAGTGAAGCGATTCTCCCTGAAATCAAGTCTGAGAGAGGACACAGCATTCAGGGCCGAGGGCCATGCCCAGTTCGGCAACCATGACTACGGCCTGGAGTTGAGGCTGGACAAAGAAGATACAGGATATCTGCGGGGAGGGTTTTCAGAGTACAGGAAGTATTTCGACGATAGCGGGGGCTTTTTTGAGCCGTTTCCCAACTCTTCCTTTGACCTTAACCGTGATCTGGAGCTGGATATTGGATCGTTTTTTGTAGAAGCCGGGATAACCCGCCCGGACTGGCCTCAAGTACGCTTCGTTTACGAGCATCACTACAAAGATGGAGAGAAATCTCTGACCAGGTGGGGTGGGGTGACCCAATCCGGCGAGACCAGAAATATCTTTCCGACCTTCAAGGAGGTGGATCAAACCCGGGACACGTTCATCACAGAAATCGATCACACTGTGAAAAAAGTCAAGCTGCACGATCGATTCCTCTACGAGCATTTTGACAGCGAGACCACCCGCTTCGAAGAATCCAGAGATCTCGATGCCGGAACTTCGGAATCTGTCACTGTTGCTGAGTCCGAAGACAGCGACAGGCTTTTCAACACCTTTTATTCTGAAGTGAATATCCACGACACCATATACGCCTCGGTAGGCTATCTCTATTCCAACTACGAAGGGGATGCAGATTTCGACATGGTCACCGTGCCCTTCAACGAATCGTTCGATAAAAACTGGTCGGCTTCAGAGATAGACCTGGATCAAGATTCCCATCTGGTCAACTTGAACCTCATGGCCGGACCGTACAGAGACGTCCGGCTGAGCGGTGGAATCAAGAGCGAATGGACCGATACCCGGGGAGACACCGAAGCCGTTCTCACGGAAATCGGTTTTGGAGGCGGCCTGGATGAGCCGGAGGCCGATATATTTTCGGACAAGGACAGTCAAGGGTTTGAGGAGAACCTGGAGATTCGGTACACCGGCCTGCCGGGTACAACCCTGTATGGACAGGGCAGATGGTCCCAATACGATATCGATCTCTTTGAGCGGGAAATAGAAGATGGAAGTCTGGGGTTTGAGCGGGATACAGACACCGACCGAGATCAGACGAGATACAAGGCAGGCTTCAGCACCAAACCCTTGCGCTTCATCACCCTGGCTGCGCATTACAAGTGGGAGGACACAGAAAACGACTACGATCATGACACAGATACCGTGCCGGACGGATATTCAGCCTTCATTCTGGCGCAGGACATCACCAAGAACGAGGTAGGGGCCAGGATAAGTCTTCAGCCCAGAAGCTGGGTCAGGACCTCCTTTGCCTATCGCCTGGAAGATACGGAAGTCGACACGGTGTTCGACAACGACCCGTCCGAAGTCAGGTCAGGCAATTACGACGCCAATGTCTACACTCTGGATATTACCGTGACCCCGGTTGCCAACCTCTTCCTCTCCCTGGCTCCGTCCTACTGGGACATCCGGGGGGAAGCCCATGACAACGGGGTGGACTCGGTGATCCCCTATGAAGGCGATGTCTTTTCCACAGTGGCCTCGGCGAGCTATGCGCTGGATGAAAAGACCCGGCTCAGGCTGGATTACACTTATTCCCGGACGAAGAATTTCACGGACAATTCCGAAAACGGACTTCCCCTTCTGAAGGATGATCGGCTGCAACGGCTCCGAACCGGTTTGTCGCGCAAGTTGAGCGACAATCTCGAGGCCGAGCTGGTCTATAATTTCTTCGACTATGACGGTGACCACAACAATGGCCAGAACGACTACGATGCCCACTTGATGGGCCTCAGCGTGAGCTTGAATTTTTAATGCCTAAGGAGAAACCTCATGAACAGTACGCATAAGTTGATAATGGTCCTGAGTATTGCTCTGACCCTGGTTCTTGGGAGCCTGTCCGGGGCAGGCGCCGAAGATTTCTCGGATTTTGTCGATGAAAAGGGAAAGATCAGCAATCCCGGGGATGTCCGAACCGCCTGGAGTCATCTCGGCTCCTGGATCGTCCCCCGCAAGAGCGATGATCAATATGGCTTTCACGATGTCTATACCCGGCAAAGCACCATAGAGGCCTACCAGAAAACAGGCCAGTTTCCAGATGGTGCGATGCTTATCCGGGAAATCCGCAATGTGGATTCAGCCTCGCTCCCCACCGGAAAGACCTTTTGGGCCGGGGTGTTACAATCCAGGTTTGTCATGGTCAAGGATCAGCAAGGACGGTTTCCGGACAATCCCCATTGGGGGGACGGTTGGGGCTGGGCCCACTTTGAGCCTGAAAACCCCGAAGTCAATGTCTCACAAGGATATAAACAGGACTGCCTGGACTGCCACGTCTCGGCCAGAGGCACGGATTATGTCAATGTTCGAGGCTATCCGCCCCTGAGGTGAGCGCAGAGGCAGGGTTGACAACAAAGGCTCGAAAAAAAGGCCCGCCAGAAGGCGGGCCTTTTTTAAGGTCAGGGACACTGTCGCGGGTCATCACCAGACATCGAAAAGGACCTCCGGCTTGGTGGTGTCGCCGCCGGAATTGGGGTAGTCTTTGTAGATGTGGGCCTTCTGTCCGGTTTCAAGAAGATGATTGGCCTCGGTCATAAACCTGTTGTAACGCTTCTTGCACTCGTAGAAACCGTGCCACCAGGCATAGTCCGGGGCCATCATGGCCGTGCCCATTCGGGCCCTGCGGCCTTCGTGGTGCCAGAGTTCATAGAATTCCACCTCCAGTTTTTCGTCGAAGAACCTGCTATCATCAAGGAGCCCCTGGGCATAGAGTTTATCCAGCTTGGCTTTGGCCGGTTTGAAATAGACCTCGTTGTATTCTTCCACGCTTTTGTCCAGTTTGTGGTAGTGGTCCTCGACCCAGGACTGCGCGTGGCACTGCCGGCAGATGGTCTGCATCTTCTTACGCTCCTTCTTCCAGTTGGTTTCTGCGGGAAAGGGTTTGAACTCAGAGGGTCGGACGGTCAAGGGGGCCTGGGTCTCCCAGGATATCCGCTCGGTTACGTCGTGGGTGGTCAGGACATCCCCTGATCCGGACATGTGGCAGGTGGCGCAGGTCGGACCGCGGTAGTCCACCCCCGGAGTCCAGGTGCCGGGTGCCGAGTCCCAGGTGTACTGATCGCCGAAGGCGGTGTAAATGTCTCCGTGTTTGGACTCCATGTAGATTTCTATCTGGGGGTGATCCGGTCCCAGATGGCACTGTCCGCAGGCTTCGGGTTTGCGGGCCTCCATGACCGAGAAACGGTGCCTGGTGTGGCAGGAGGTGCAACTGCCCTTGGAGCCGTCCAGGTTCACCCGGCCCACTCCGACGTTGGGCCAGGTCATGGGGTCCAGCTTTCCGTTCTCTTTTTCCTTGAGTATCGTGCCGTGACAGTAAAAACAGCCGGAGGCGCGCTCCCAGTCCGAGTTCATGCCGTCGTTGAGCCAGGGGTCGATCTTCCAGATGATCTCCAGGGTGTTGGCGTGCTTGCTCTTTTCATACTGGGCCGATTCATCGGGATGGCAGCGGGAGCAATCCTTGGGTGTGACCACGGTGGCTATGGGCACACGGTATTCTTCACTCCCCCACTTGGAGTCCGCCAGCTGGTATTGTTCGAAATGGGCGTGGTTGACGTCAGGATCGTGCTCTTCTGCCAGGTGGCAGTCCAGACAGGTGATGTTCGCCTTGGCGTGAAGGCTCATGCTCCAGTCCGTAAACAGGCCTGGGTGTTCATTTTTGTGGCACATGAGACATGCTTTGGCCTGCTTGGACATGGAGCGCTCGATCCAGAACATTTTGGGCTTGGGAAGATTTGCCGCCCGGGCCAGGGTAAGGCCCTGGCTGAAGATGACAAGAAAGGCCAGAGTCAGCCAAAAGTGCTTTGTAGGCAGGGTACGCATGTTCTTCCTCCTTCTGGTTGTGAAGCGTTCAGTACAAGTCTCGGGTCTGTATCTCTAGTTTCATATGAGGAACCGGGGATCAGCGAAGCAGGACCGACGGCTCCTTGACCTTGGCATCGTAGCCATAGTTCGACTTGGGAAAGTGAACCAGGTGGTCATGGCAGTCTACACATTTCTTCTCATGCCCTTCTCTTGGAAACAGAGTGGCTTTGTGAGCCTGAAGGGCTCCACGCTTGTGGGCCATGCCCAGGAGATTG
Source organism: Desulfohalobiaceae bacterium (assembly GCA_021737115.1). Taxonomy (GTDB): domain Bacteria; phylum Desulfobacterota; class Desulfovibrionia; order Desulfovibrionales; family Desulfothermaceae; genus JAABTT01. The sequence continues at coordinate 137 of JAIPER010000099.1, read as the reverse complement.
CGGTGGCATTTCTCGCATTGCTTATTGTCGATGTCTTCATAGGCGCGCTTACGGTTCTTGGCATGATCGTACTTCGAGATGTCCATGGTGAAATGTTTGACCACATCCTTGATCCCGTGGTAGGTCTTGGCGTAGAA